>JAYTAU010000689.1:0-16375 GCA_043737375.1 Planctomycetia bacterium | reverse complement strand
GGCCAACGGCCCACCCTTTTCGAGCGTAGCTTGGTGGGTAGGCGGTTGGCCGTGCCGTTAAGCGTCACGTCAGACCCCCTTCCCCGATGCGTTCTCCGCTTCTCGGAACCGGTAGCTTTGAATATACTGGTAAGCGAGTGTTTAAGGCCTCGGCCCCTTCTGCTTGACAAAAAAATGTCCGGCGAGCCGAGAAACGTCGGTGCCGCCACTACAACGCTCGGGCCACCCCCAAGCCCTGGCGTTTTAGTCTGCTTTCCAGGGACGTACTGCGCATGAGGCATCGCTTCCGTGCTGTCGGGTTGATTACGATCGGATTACTGGTCGTTGTCTTTCTGTCGATTGGTGTCGCCCGTATGATGGCTCAATCGGGACTCAATAGTCCTTTGGAGCTTGCCGATACCATCCGCGTCGACGAACCCGAACCGGCCGTTCGCACCCATTTGGAACGCGCTCGGGCCATGTTGGCCGAACAGCAGTGGGACGAAGCGATTGAGACTCTGCGGCAGGTGATGGGAAATCACGGCGAACGGTTGTTGCGGCTCGATGCCCAGCGATTTGTCACGGTGCGCGAATTCTGCCACATGCGATTGGTCGAACTTCCCGCCGAGGGGCTACGGCTCTATCGAGGTCGGGTCGATGCTTCCGCCAAACGCTGGTTCGACGAAGGAGTCGCCCGACGTGACGAAAAACAGCTGCGCCGCGTCGTCGATGAACTGTTTGCCGGCAGCTATGCCGACGACGCGCTGTTGGTGTTAGGTGACATGGCTCTCGAACAAGGACGCTGCAACCAAGCCCGTTGGTGCTGGGAGCGAATCAGTCCCAAGTTGCGCACCTGGGACGGCTTGCCGTTGTGGGTAGCAATTCGCAGTGGGGAGACGCAGCCCGATGACCCTCCCAAACCAGCGAGCGATGCAACACCTCGCGCGTTGTGGCTTGCGTATCCCGATACGGATTTGAACCTGGCTGACGTTCGCGCGCGACTGGTGTTGGTTTCGATTCTCGAAGGCGCGACTGAACGTGCCGCGATCGAACTACAAGCGTTCGAACAACTACATCCGAATACAACCGGGCGACTAGCGGGGCGCGACGCACCGTACATCGAAACGCTCACGACTTTGCTGGCCGGCTCCCAGCAATGGCCGCGGCCCGAGAATCCGGATTTGGCTATAACCTTTTCAGGCCAGCCCTCAAGGAATTGGATTGCACCCACGACGTGGTCGTTTCGCGCGCCGGCCTGGGAGAGCCCGATTTTACTGGGCGATCCGTTGCAAGCCGACATGACGATCTCGCGCAGTTTCGGTCTGCCCGAGATCCGAGTCGCCGAATCTGCACAAGCGCTGCTGAGCCACCATCCGTTGGTGGTCGATAACCTGGTTGTCTGGCATGACGCCGAGCGCGTGTACGCGTTCGACCTGAAGACCGGCAAGCCGGCTTGGCTTCGGGCCGAGCCCAAGCAATTCAAGCCGGGGCAAATCTATGGGCCGAGGTTGGAGAAAGGAACACCCGGCGATGCGACGTTGTACTCGCGAACGTTGGGAGTGCCGCGGCACACGTTGTCCGTGTATGGCAAACAAGTGTTCGCTCGTCTCGGCTCGCAAGCCACCAGTTGGCCGAATGAATCGGCACCCGATCGAGCCGGCAGTATTATCGGGCTCGATTTGGCTCGGCAAGGATTGCTGACTTGCGAAATCAAACCCGACAGTGAACGCTGGTCGTTCGAAGGTCCGCCGCTGTTTGATGGTGCATATTTGTATGTGGCGATGCGTTACAACGATGCTCGCCCTCAATCGCATGTAGCCTGCTACGAACCGCAAGCAAATGGCACCGCGACATTGCGTTGGCGACGGCTGATCTGTGCGGCAGAGTCGCCCGGTCGCGGCAGTGTCGAAGAGATAACGCACAACCTGCTGACGATGATCGAAGGGCGGTTGTACTTGAATACCAATTTGGGAGCGGTGGCCTGCCTGACCGCGGACGATGGTCGCCTGCAATGGCTGACGACATATCGTCGTGCCAGGCGAACCGATCCGTCGGCACACTACTTTCGCGACCTCAACCCGTGTGTCTACGAGCGCGGCACATTGTTCGTTGCACCGAGCGATTGCCCGAGCGTGTTGGCCATTGATGCCGTTACCGGGCAGTTACGTTGGGCCAGCCCTAGTCGACTCTCCGACATCGTACACTTATTGGGAGTCGCGCATGGTCAATTGATTGCCGGCGGAAAACAACTTTGGTGGCTCGATGCCGAGACTGGCAAAGTTGTACAACACTTTCCGGACAATTTGACTCAATCGTTAGGATACGGGCGCGGACTGTTGGTTGGCGATTCGGTCGTTTGGCCGACGCGCGAGTTTTTGTATGTTTTTGATCAACAGCAAAAGTCGTCGGCGCGATTGTCAGGAAATGCTTCATCCATGCCGCGGGCCTCGCGCGAGCCGATTCGCTGGTCCGAGCACGCCGCCGGTTTGTCGGGCGGCAATATTGTCGCAGCGGGTGAATATGTATTGGTAGCCACGGCCGACAAATTGTGGGCATTCGGACCGAAAATAGAGAAAATAACTCCTCTCCCTCTGGGAGAGGAAGCGAGGAACGAGCGGTGAGGATGAGCCGAAGTTGATAATCCTCAATTAGGCCTTACTCGTTCCCACGCTCTGCGTGGGAACGCGCACGCGGACGCTCTGTGTCCATTAAATATAACACCGGCCCTAAAAATAATGTGACCGCGGAGCGGTCGATGAAGACATTCCCACGCAGAGCGCGGGAATGAGAAAAAGCCGGAATGAATTCCGGCCTACGAAAACCAAAGCCGGAATGAATTTCGGCCCGACGAGAACCCTCAGCAAATCGCCATCATGCTCGAACAAGACGACGTTCAATCCGTCCAAAAGCTCAACGAAGCTTACCGCCGCATCACGGCCGAGCTTAGTAAAGTCATCATCGGCCAACAGCATGTGATCGAAGAACTGCTGATCGCCATGTTCGCCGGTGGGCATTGCCTGTTGGTCGGCGTGCCGGGGTTGGCGAAGACTTTGATGATCCGCACGCTGGCAGATGCGCTGACGCTGAAGTTCAGCCGCGTGCAATTCACACCCGACCTTATGCCCTCCGACATCACCGGCACCGAAGTTATTCAAGAAGACAAACACTCGGGCCACCGCGATTTCAAATTTCTGCCGGGTCCGATTTTTGCCAATGTCGTGCTGGCCGATGAGATCAACCGCACGCCGCCGAAAACCCAGGCCGCGCTGCTCGAAGCGATGCAAGAGCATCAGATCACCGTCGGCGGAACGCGGCACAAACTACCGTCGCCGTTTTTCGTGTTGGCCACGCAAAACCCGATCGAGCAAGAAGGAACCTATCCGCTGCCCGAGGCCCAACTCGATCGGTTTATGTTCAATGTCTACGTGGACTATCCGGACGAGGAAGAGGAGTTCGAAATCGTCAAACGTACGACTGCCGACATTCCGATCCACATCACCGCGACGTTGACGGCCGACGAGATTCTAGCGCTCACCCAGATTGTGCGCCGTGTGCCGATTGCCGACCATGTGGTGCGTTATGCGTTGCAGTTCACACGACTGACTCGCAAAGAAAAAGGGAACGTTCCCGACTTCATTCGCGACTATGTGAGTTGGGGTGCCGGCCCACGCGCGAGTCAGTATTTAGTGTTGGGGGCCAAAGCCCGCGCGATTTTGCACGGGCGTTATCTGGCGACCAGCGACGATGTGCGCGCGGTCGCTTTGCCCGTTTTGCGACATCGCATCATGACCAATTTCAATGCCGAAGCCGAAGGCATCAAGCCCGACGAAATTGTTCGCCGCCTGATCGAAACCATTCCCACCGACGACTACGAGACCACGGCTAGTGGAAACCTCCCCGAAGTTTTTAGATCCGCAAACGCTGGCTAGACTCGATAGCCTCGAGCTGCGAGCAAAAAAAATCGTCGAAGGCTATGTGACGGGCGTGCATCGCAGCCCGTATCACGGCTTTTCGATCGAGTTTGCCGAGCATCGCGAGTATGTGCCCGGCGATGATTTGCGATACGTCGATTGGAAGGTGTTTGGCAAGACCGACAAAGTTTATCTCAAGCAGTACGAACAAGAGACGAACCTGGTCAGTTATATGCTGCTCGACACGAGCGAAAGCATGCGCTACCAGGGGCCGGACTCGCCAATGAGCAAATTGGAATACGCACAGTGCATCGCGGCCTCGCTTAGTTACCTCATTCTCAACCAGCAAGATAGCGTCGGTCTGGCAACCTTTGATAACGAGATTCGGTCGTTGGTGCGACCTAGCAGCAACCCCTCGCATCTGAAGCAACTGCTGCACGTGATGACGCAATGCAAGGCCGAGCGAAAAACGAACAGCGGGCCGATCTTTCACGACTTAGCCGAGCGATTGAAGAAGCGCGGCGTGGTGATCATCCTCAGCGATCTGTTCGATGACATACCTGCAATGATGACGGGGCTGAAGCATTTTCGCCATCGCCGGCATGAAGTGATTGTGTTTCATGTACTTGACCCGGCCGAGTTGGATTTTCCATTCAAGCAAACAACGTTATTCAAGGGGCTCGAACAACTGCCCGAAGTGCTGACCGATGCGCGCACGCTGCGCAAGGCGTACCTTGCCGAGTTCAATAAGTTCATCCTGCAGGTTAAGCAGGGCTGTCGCAGTCAGCAGGCCGACTATGTTTTGATGCGCACCGACCAACCGCTGGATGTGGCCCTGTCGGCGTATTTGGCCTCGCGGTTGGCAAGGACGTGAGAATGAAGGAGGTGGGAGGTAGGAATGAAGGAGGTAGGAAACGGAAACCGCCGACAGGCAACGGCGATGAACGCGTCGGTGAGGGTGTAAATTTCGGTTGTTCGCTAAAACTTATTCGACGCTTCTCAACGGACTACTGACAACGGACTACTGACCTTCTCTTCATGTTCGAATTTCCGCTCCTCTTCGCTCTCGGTTTCAGCCAACTCTTGATGTTGGGTTGGCTGGCGGCAGCAGCGGCACCGTTGCTCATTCATCTTTGGAACAAGCGTAAGTATCGCGAGGTTCAGTGGGCAGCCATGCAGTATTTGCTGGCCGCCATTCAAAAGAATTCGCGTCGTCTGCAAATCGAGCATTGGCTGCTGTTGGCGATTCGCACCGCGATCATCGTGTTGGCCGTGCTAGCCGTGGCCGGACCAAGTCTTGATCAGACCGCGGGATCGTTTGGCAGCGATGCGCCGACTCACAAGCTGATTGTGATCGACGGCTCGTTTTCGATGGGCTATCGACCGACCGACAAAACCCTATTCGATCGAGCCAAGGAACTCGCAACCGAAATTGTCGAACAAAGCCGGCAAGGCGATGGCTTTACGTTGCTGCTGATGTCATCGCCCCCGCGCGTGATCGTCGGCACGCCCGCCTTTAGCCCGCGCGATTTTCTGGCCGAGATTCAAAATTTGCGAATGCCTCATGGCGGGGCCGACTTGGCGGGCACGCTGGCGAAAGTCGACGAGATCGTCAAAAACGTCAATGCATCGCAGCAACGACTAACGCAGCATCAAGTGTACTTTTTGACGGACCTGGGGCGCACCAGTTGGGACCCCAACGGCGCGGCCGGAGCCTCGGCGACCCGAAGCACGATCGATCGATTAGCGCAGGAGGCCGGTTTATATGTCGTCGACCTGGGACAACCGCAAACGCAAAATCTGGCGCTGACCGAACTGCGAAGTAGCAGGCCGTTCGCGACGACGGGTAGCAACATTACCTTCGAGGCCGTACTGCGAAACTTCTCCTCGCAGGCACGTAGTGATCCGGTCGAGTTTGTCGTCGACGGTCAGCGCATCAAAGACGGCGTTGTCGATGCTCCGGCCAACGGCGACGGAACCATCAACTTCTCGCATCGCTTCGAAACGGCGGGCGATCATATCGTCGAAGTCCGGGTGCTGGGCGATGCGCTGTCGATCGACAATCATCGTTGGTTGGCGTTACCGGTCAAAGCGCAGCTAGAAGCGTTGATCGTCAATGGCGAGTCCAACCGCAGGGCCGCCGACTACTTGCGATTTGCGCTCGATCCCGATAGCGGTAAACATGGCGCACAATTAAACGCAACCAAGGCGGCAGGTGCCGGTTCGGTCCACACGACCGTGGTTTCGGAAAGCGGTTTGCAGGAGCTTGACCTGAGTAAGTTTGATTGTGTCTTTCTCTCGAATGTCGCCCAGTTCACGGCGGGCGAGGCGCACCAGCTCAGTAATTATTTGCGCAGCGGCGGCAGTCTGGTGTTCTTTCTGGGCGATCGAGTGCTGGCCGATCGCTACAACGACGAACTCGGCGGCAAGCGGCCGGGCAGTTTGCGAGTGCTGCCGCTACTGCTCGACAAGCCGACGAATACTTCGCGATACAGCTTCGACCCGTTGGATTACCGCCACCCGATCGTCGCCGAGTATCGGGGGAACGTGCGTGCCGGTTTACTTCAAACCCCCGTATCCAAATATTTTCGCATGCTGGCGATCACCGGCGACGCATCTCAAGCAGAAGCAGTCAAGTTTCAAACGGCGCTGGCCTTTGCCGAGACGGGCGACCCGGCGATTGTTACCGAGCAGATCGATCGCGGTTGGGTAACGTTCGTCGCCCTTCCGGCATCGCTCGAATCGGTCGATCCGGTGACGAAGACGCCTTGGACGCTGATGACGGCCACGCAAAGTTTTCAGCCGATTGTGCAAGAGATACTTGCCTGGAGTTTGCGTGGAAAAAATCGGGACCGAAACAGCATCGTCGGCGAATCGATCGGTGCGACGCCGATGCAAGCGCGAACGGAAACGTCGTTGTTGATGCGCACGCCCGATGGCCGTAGCGAGCAAGTTCTGCTGTCGCATGAGAACGCGGAGAGTCGTTGGAGTTTTGCCGATACCTGGTTTAGCGGCGTGTACGAGGCGAAGCCGGTCGGGGCCGATGCGATCAATCAATCGTTCGCGGTGAATGTAGACACGACCGAAAGCGACTTGACGAAAATCAGCCTTGAAGAGTTGCCGCGCGGTATGACGTCGCTCGTGTCGTGGAATGATTCGGAAGAACGGTCGGATCAAAAGTTTACCATGCGAGGCGGATTGCATCGGCCGTTGTTGTACGCGGTACTGATGCTGCTGTTTGTCGAGACCCTGTTGGCTTGGTGGCTCGGTTATCGGGCGGGCTGAGGACAAATTACGAATTACCAATTACGAAGGACGAATACATAACTTCCCCTCTCCCTCTGGGAGAGGCAGCGAGGAACGAGCGGTGAGGGCCTGTACGAAAATCAACGACGAAACACGAATGATCATTCACAACGGACAACTAACTCGAACCGGGTGGGCAGTTGGCCGCACCGCTTAGCGGGAACCCTGATCCCAAGCCCCAAGCCTCTAGCCTCAAGACCTCACCCGCATGCACTCCCTTCCCCTCTGGATCGAGCAATGGCTCGGTGTTGATCCCAACGCCGCGGGAGAGGGTACGTCGTGGACGCTCGAACATTCGTGGGCCTGGGCCCCCTGGGTCACGCTCGTGTTCTCAGTGCTTGCGGTCCTGTTTGTCATTGCAATTTATTGGCTGGAAAAGGGGCCGGCCGCGCGCTGGACGCGCGGTTGTTTGGCGCTGCTGCGGTGCGCCACGATCGGGTTGGTCATGCTGATGCTCGCCGAGTGGATTCTCGGGTTGCATCGCACCGGACTGCCCTATGTAGTCGTGTTGGTCGACGATTCCGCCAGCATGAATACGGTCGACCGCATTGATGACGAGAAGTTCCGCGCAGCTTTGCAAGCGCGTCTAAAACTTGCCGGATTCAACGATGCAACGCGGCTGAATGTCGCAAAAACACTGCTGATCGAGAACGACGCGGAACTGTTGCGGCAAATTGCCGACAATTACAAACTGCGGGTCTACTTCGTTTCGGACACGGCTCGCGCACAATCCAGCGATACGACGACTTTGCAAACCGAGCTACGCGCGTTGGAAGCCACGGGCCAAGCCAGTCGCTTGGGTCAAGGACTGCGCAACGTGCTGAACGACTTGCGCGGCACGCCGCCGGCTGCGATCATTTTTCTGACCGATGGCGTCACCACGGAAGGCGAAACCCTCTCCGAAGCCGCCGGCTACGCTCGACGCAAAGGAGTGCCGCTGTTCGCAATTGGTTTGGGCAGCGAATCCGCGCCGCGCGATTTGGAACTAGCCGATCTGCTGGTCGACGAAGTCGTGTTTGCCGATGACATCATCAATTTCGAATTTACGCTTTTCGGCAGCGGGCTGGCGGGGCGTTCGGTCGATGTCACACTCAAAGAAAAATCAAGCGACAAACCGCTCGCCAAACGAACCGTCAACATCGGCGCGGACGGCCAACCTCAAAAACTTCGCCTGCCCTATCGCACCGAAAAAGTCGGCGAGTACGAGTTCACAATCGAGGTCGATAAACTGCCGGAAGAGACACGGCACGATAACAACCGGCTCGCGCAGGTGGTTAGTGTTCGCGACGAGCCGATCAAAGTCCTGCTGGTTCAAGAATACCCCAATTACGAGTTTCGCTATCTCAAGGAACTATTAGGCCGTGACAAAACGATCCGGCTGCATTACCTGCAGCAAGATGCGGATGTCGATTTCGTCGAACGCACCAAGCAAGGCGAGCGGATGTCGCTAAGCACGTTTCCGGTCAGACGCGAGGAACTGTTCGAATACGATGTGATCCTATTTGGCGATGTGAACCCCGCCCTGCTCAGCGCGTCGGCATTGCAAAACGTGACCGACTTTGTGAAGGAGAAAGGGGGCGGGATCATTTTTGTTGCGGGACCCGAGCACATGCCGCTAGCGTACCGCAACACACCGCTCGCCGAAATCATTCCGATCGATTTGACCACCGCGACCGTGCCCGACGGGCGCACTCCGCTTGTCGAAGGTTTCCGTGTCGAACCGACCGACGCGGGCCTGGCAAAACCGCAAATGCAATTGGGAGATTCGTTGGCCGAGACCGGCGAAATATGGCAGCAGCGGCTCGATAAATTGTATTGGCTGTTGGAAATCGGCCGGCTGAAACCGGTCGCCCAATCGCTGGCCGAACATCCCCACCGCGTCTCGGCCGACGGACGCAAGCTGCCGATCTTTATCTATGCGATTTCAGGTGCCGGTAAAGTGTTGTTTCACGCGACCGACGACACTTGGCGTTGGCGGGCACGCGTCGGCGATGTGTATTTCGGTCGCTATTGGATTCAGGCGATCCGTTATCTCGGGCGATCAAAATTGTTGGGCAAGGACAAATCCGCCCGGCTGTTTACCGATCGCACCAAGTACTCGCGCGGCGAACCGGTGCGAGTGCAAGTTCGCTTTATCGACGAGCGTCAGGCTCCGGCCGATGAGCGTGGAGTGACCGTGATGTTCGAACGCACCGGGCAATCGCGCAGGCAAGTCACGCTGGCGCGGAGCACGCAAAATCGCAGCCTGTACGAAGGGCAAATCACGAAGCTGACCGAAGGAACCTATCACGCCTGGATTGTCGACCCCGCGGTGGCCGGAGAACCGGCGACCGATTTTCAGGTGCTCCCGCCTGCCGGCGAGACGGCTCGCTCGCAAATGGACGCCGTCGAGCTGGCCCGCGCGGCAGCCGAATCCAAAGGCAAATTTTATCGTCTCAACACCGTGAGCCGGTTATTGGATGACCTGCCCTCAGGAAATCCGGTGCCGATCGAATCGTTACCGTCAATGTCGCTGTGGAATCGCTGGCCCGTGTTGCTATTGTTCTTGGTGCTGTTGATTGGAGAATGGTTATTGAGGAAGCGGGTCGGAATGTTATGACGAATGGGGAGGGCGGAATGGGGAAGGAAAAAAATGGTCGTCGATTCCGCGGGATGCTAAGCGGTGCGGCCAACTGCCCACCCGGTTCGAGTTAGTTGTCCGTTGTGAATGATCATTCGTGTTTCATCGTTGATTTTCGTTCAGGCCCTCACCGCTCGTTCCTCGCTGCTTGTACCAGAGGGAGAGGAGAAGCTATGTATTCGTCCTTCGTAATTCGTCCTTTGTAATTCGTTATTTCCTCCACCATGCATCCTCTCCAACGGCTAGTCGCTCGCATCGGTCGCCGCACCCATCGGCTACTGCTCTTCTACGGACTGAGCTGGGTCGTGGGGGGTGTGTTGGCCGGCGCGATTGCCCTGGGCCTGGCCGACTATTTGATTCGCTTTCGCGACCCGGGCGTGCGTGTGATTTGTTCGCTGGCGATTCTTGCCGTCGCCGGTTGGACGGTGTTTCGCTATCTGTTGCCGGCGATCAATCATCGGCTGAACGACGTCACTGTGGCGCGTAAGATAGAACGTCGCTACCCCCATCTCGCAGACCGACTATCGAGTACGATCGACTTTTTGAACAAGCACGAGGATGAGCCGACGGCCGGCTCGGCAACGTTGCGACGCGCGGTCATCAGCAGCGCGACCGCGGAACTGAGCGACCTCGATTGGTCGGCAACCGTCGATCTGCGTCCCACCATGCGCGCCGTGACGATCGCACTGGCCGTCGGACTGTTTGCCGCGGTGCTCATGGTATTCGATCCGATCTCGTCGCGCATTGCCGTCGGGCGATTATTGTTGCCGCTAGGCGGCGAAGCTTGGCCGCGACAGAATCACCTTGGCTTCAAGCTCCCGATCGATCGCGTCGCCCTTGGGCAAGATTTCGAGGTCGAACTGATCGACCAAAATGGTCCCTTGCCCGACGACGCCCGAGTCGTCTATCGCTACCTGGTCGACGGTCGCCCGAGTGCGGAAGAACTCGACAAACCACAGCGGGTCGGCCGTGCGATGTTGGCGCGCAAAGAGAATATCGTCCGACCGTTCGAATACCGCGCGATCGGAGGCGACGATCGCGACATGCCCTGGATTTCGGTTGAGGTCGTCGAACCGCCGCGCGTTGAATCGCTGGAGCTCATGTTGCATCCTCCGGCCTACACGGGCCTGCCCGCGCAGACTTCGGATCGGCGAATTCAAGCCTTACGCGGCACTCAAGTCACGCTTCGCGGCAAAGCGACCAAGCTGCTCGCCGCCGCGGCGGTGCATAGCGACGACGGCACCGTCGTGCCGCTTTACGTGACTGCCGACGGGTATAGCTTTGCGTTGGACCTGCAACCGGCAGAGACGACAATCGCCTCGCCTAGAGATAATGATTCGTCTTTAAGATCATGGTTGATAACCACCTCCGGCAAGTACTGGCTGGAGCTGACCGATCGCGAGCAACTGATTGGCGGAGCGGACGACAAGTGGGACGTGCGCGCGATCGCGGACACACCGCCGCAGATCACCATCGAACGACCGACCGGACATGTGTTTGTGACCGCGAACGCGCTGGTGCCGCTCAAACTGATCGCTCGCGACGACCTGCGCTTGCGTAGCATCGAACTCTCGTACGTGCGTTCCGATCTGTTGAAGGATTCACCATCGACAATTTCATTATTCGCCGGGCCGGCGACCTTGCCGAGCATCGCCGCCGCCGGCACAGCGTCGCCAACGGCCGAGACGCGCACCATCGATTATGCGTGGGATCTCGCGTCGATGTCGCTTAAGCCCGGTACGCTGATCACCGTGGGGGCGATGGCCTCGGACTATCTTCCGCAAGACGGTGCCAGCCAATCGGTGCAACTAACGATCCTTGGATCGCAAGATTTCGAAGACCGGCTCACCGCGCGGCAGTCGGGCATCCTGGCGGAACTTGCGCGAATTCAAAAACTGGAACAAGAAGCTCGCTTGCAGACGCAAGGATTGCTGACACAAATCGAGCGTGTCGGCGGTTTTCGCAAGCAGGATCAAGATCAATTGCACAGCACCGAACTAGGTCAACGGCAAATTCGCCGCTCGTTGGCCGGCCGCGATGAAGGCGTGTTGGCGCAGACGCAAAGCCTGATGAACGAGCTGTCATCCAATCGTATCGACAACCCAGAGATTGCCCGGCGCGTCGCCGCGATCGATGCCGAAATTCGCCGGCTCGATCGTGAAGAGCTGGCTGTAATCGAGCACGAACTTACCAGCGCTGCAAAAAATGCTCATCGGATTGTCGGAGTTAACCCTTCACCGGAACCGGGGCCCGAGAAATCGGTTGCGTCGTCGTTGCAAACGGGTGTCACCGCGCAAGACAACGTGATCGCCTCGATAGAAAAATTGCTGGCTGAATTGGCTCAATCGAACGATCTGCGTTCGATCAACCGCGACATCGCCCAAGTTCGTCGCGAGCTGAGCGACCTGGAAAGACAAACCAAGTCCATCGGTCAAGACACTCTGGGCAAAGCGCCGCAGGATCTGTCGGTGCAACAGCGAACCGATCTCGAACGCTTGGGCGAATTGCAGGCCGATCTCGCTCGTCGATACGACAAGCTCGAGCAACGCATGGAGCAGTTGACTGCCAATCTGCGAGACTCTTCGCCCTTGGCGGCCGATTCGCTTGCCGACGCCGTGCGGACTGCCCGCGCCGCAGGGCTGAGCGGACAGATGCGCGATTCGGCTCGGCAGGTCATCGACAATCAACTGGGGCAAGCGGTTCAAAAACAGCAGCAAGCGAACCGTCAGTTGGGAGAGTTACTCGATATTCTTGCCAACCGCCGCGAACAAGAGTTGGCCCGGCTGGTTAAAAAACTACGCGAGGCCGAACAAAAACTGTCCGGACTTCGCCAACAACACGCCGGCCTACAAAAAAAGAGTAAGCAACTGCGCGACGAACTGCAGGGTGCCAAGGGAGACCCCGCGCGCGAAGAAAGTTTGAAGCATGAACTGAAGCGACTCTCGCGCGAACAGCGCGAGGTTGAAGCAGAGCTGGAACGTTTCGCTCGGCAACTGCAACGACTACAGGCCGAACAGGCGGGCAACAAAGTCGCCGATGCGTCAGCCAAGTCGGGTGAAAGCCGCCAATCGGGCGAGCAAGGCGATGGTGCTGCCGCGGAAGCGAAAGCGGCCGGGGCCAAAAAAGACTTGGATGACGCACAGCAGGAACTGGCCGAGCGCCGCCGTCAAGCCGAGCAAGATTTGGCGCAAGAACAACTCTCGACCATGAACGACGCTATCAAGAGCCTTGCCGTACGCCAACGCGGTGCGCTTGCCGAGACCAGGCGTTTGCGTGGATTGCGTAACGCCGACGGTGCGCTCACGCCGGCACCGTTACAAAGCCTGCGAAATTTGGCCAAGTTGCAAAGCGGTTTGCAAACCGAGACTGCGGACCTGGCCGAAAAAGTATCTGCCGCAGAAGTCTTTCGATTGGGGCTCGATTCGGCCGCTGAACAGATGGGCCGGGCACACGTTCGTCTGGAAGCCGGCCACACCGACGCCCCGACCGAGCGTGTACAACAAGCAGCGCTTGATCGACTTGAGCAGTTGCTCGCCGCGCTGGCCGAAGATACCGGCGATCCGAAAGCGGACGATGAGCAGTCCGGCGGCGACGGCGGCGATAGTAACCAGCAGCCTGGCGACCGCGTTCATAATCTGACGGAACTCAAACTGTTGAAGCTGATGCAAGAGAGCGTCAATGCGCGAACGAAAGCGCTTGAGCAAACGGTTGCCGATGAAACCGTCAGCGATGCCCAACAAATCGAGTTCGACGCGTTGGCCAAGGAGCAGGGGCAAATTGCGGACTTGATAGCAAAAATGGTTGATGGTGCAATCGAAGTAGCCGCTCCACCCGATGCCAAACCGGCGGACGACGGCAAACAGCCGTCGGAAACCAAACAACCGACAGACAACAAAGCCGACAAACCGCGCTCGGCGGTCGACTCGGCCCTCGACGAGCTATTGAAGGAATAATTATGAACGCTCATTGGCTGACACTAAGTGGCGGATGGAAAATAAATTCCTTACTATTCCCTCTCCCTGGGGAGAGGCGGCGAGGAACGAGCGGTGAGGGGCGAGATTATCGGGAAGTTATATTTCGACCGGTTCTTACTCGTTCATCAGTCGGCTTGGTCCCTTGCCTCGCCTTCGTGGCGGCGATTCTAGTATCCATGTCGCCGACCCGTGCGGAGGATGTAACAACGCCCGCGACCAAGCCTGCTCCGTCGCTCGATGACGAATTGCTGCGCGAGCTTGGCGGCAATCCGACCGGCGGCAGAGATATTGACGCCCCAGCCAAGGGTAAGGCCGCTAGCGGCAAGCCGGGTGAAGCGGATGATCCGCTCTCCAAAATCGGCCGGCAAATGCGCGAGGTTGAAAAGCGCATTGCCAAAGAAAAAGCCGACGACCAAACCTTGGATCTGCAAAAGGAGATCGTCTCGAATTTGGATGCCTTGATCAAACAGGCCCAGCAGCAGAAAAAATCGCAGTCGAAGAGCAGTAAAGCCGCTCCGCAGTCGCAACGCTCGAAACCGTCGAAATCCAACAAGCCTGGCAGCCCATCTGGCACGCAACCGAGCGACGGCAGTGCCAAAGAAAGTTCGGACAAGCTGCAAAATCAGAAAACCGAACGCGAAGATCGCCCAGCGGTGGCCGGGGCCATGAAAGAAAGTTGGGGCCGGCTACCGGCTCGTGCGCGCGAACAAATGCTCGAAAGCGCGACCGACGAGTTTTTGCCGAAGTACGAACTGCTGCTCGAAAAATACTTCAAAAGACTTGGCGAAGACGAGTCCGCTGCTCCATAATAACAGTTCACACGAACTGTGGTTGTAGGGAATGCCCTCCCTGGCATTCCGTGTCACTGCGGTTGTCGGCGTGAAGTACCCTCGCTGACCACCTCACGCAACAATACGCTTGACAAGCGGATACATAAAACAAGAGGGCCTGACAAATGTCGCAAACCAACCGCCGCAATTTCATCAGCGCCACGGCTCGCCTGGGGCTATCGTGCGGAGCAGGCATGGCGCTGGCGTCCGATTGGCTATCGGCATCGATCGCATTCGCTAAAGACCCGTCAAACAGTGAGGTCGCCGCCAAAAATATTTCTGGACCGGAGGCATCCGCCGCCGACATGCTCACGCCGCGCACCCTGGCCGCCATCGACAAGGGACTGGCATTTCTTGCCGCGCGACAACAGGACGACGGCTCCTTCGGCTCGGGCGGGTACAGTCGCAATGTCGGAGTTTGCGGGCTGGCCGGCATGGCATTTCTTTCCGCGGGCAGCACACCGGGCCGCGGGGCTTACGGTCGCCAGATCGATAAGTGCATCGACTTCGTGCTGACCCAGGCCGACGACAGCGGTTTTATTCAGGTGCCAGGCTCGCCCAGCCACGGGCCGATGTACGGACACGGTTTTGCCACGCTGTTTTTAGCCGAGACGTACGGCATGACTCGCCGCGGCGACCTGCGTCAAAAACTGTCGCGCGCGGTGCAATTGATCGTCGATACGCAAAATCAAGAAGGTGGCTGGCGCTACCAGCCCAAACGGCATGAGGCCGATCTGTCGGTCACTATATGTCAGGTCATGGCACTCCGCGCGGCGCGCAACGCCGGTTTGTATGTTTCCGCCGAAACGATCACGCGTTGCGTCGATTACGTCAAACGGAGCCAGAATGCCGACGGCGGATTTGTGTATATGCTTTCAACCGGCGGCACCAGCGCGTTTCCGCGTTCGGCGGCGGGCGTGGTGGCGCTGTACAGCGCCGGTGTGTACGAAGGTGCCGAAGTCGAAAAGGGGCTGGAGTACCTGATGAACCATCTGCCGCGCGGCGAAGAATTCAGCCGCGAGACCCATTACTTTTACGGGCATTATTATGCCGTCCAAGCCATGTGGCACGCCGGCGGTACGCATTGGCAAAAATGGTACCCGGCGATCCGCGAATCGCTCCTCAAGCGACAATCCGACGACGGCAGTTGGACCGATTCGATCTGCGTCGAGTATGGCACCAGCATGGCCGCCATCATCTTGCAAATGCCGAACAACTATCTGCCGATTTTTCAACGATGAGAGTGTTTGTCCCCACGCGTACTGCCTTGCTCCTGTTGCTCTGCTTGGTTGCACCGGCTGTTGCATACGCCGCACCGCTGCAATCGTCAACCAACGATCCAGCAAACTCGTTGATCACCGTAAACAGCCCGCCGCGCGCCGCCGCATTGGTTGCCGCCGAGAAAGGGACTTGGACGTTTTCACCGGTTAACGCTGCCGATAATTCGGCTGCCAATATCGGCAATTCGGATGCGACGCGCACCACGGTTTCCGCGACCGATGTCGTTCGCTGGGGTCGCTGGTATCCGCCGTCCGCAGGTCATCAGATTTACCTGCGGCAAGGTGCTTCACAAGTCGCGGGGCGTGCAGGCGGCCAAATTGAAAACGAAACGCCCGCGCCACTCACCGGTCCGCTACTCGTCGCCAATGTCCAAAAGATTGACGACACATCGCTAACGATCGAACCGACTGCCGACGGCGATTGGAATTCGCCGCTGGAACTCCCCCGCGCGACGGTTGCAGCGATCCTGTTCGA
>JAYTAU010000688.1:0-6728 GCA_043737375.1 Planctomycetia bacterium | reverse complement strand
GAAACTGACAAACTGACCGGACGGATTGACGCGCAACGGCTCGGCTCCCACGGTGCCTTGCACGCCACTCAATCGGCTAACCCAGTAATCTACCGTTTTGGATGGACAAAAAGCAACAGGTTTTGACGGATTTTGGAAAATAGTGCTAGCAGAGGAAAGGGGCAGGGACCGGAGAAATCATCATTCGAGCAATCGAATGGGACTGCACTTCAAACCTACTGCGTCATCGTTGGCGGTGATGAGAGAGCTTGGACATGAGGATACTCGAGAATATTGGAATCAAGCGTTAGCAACGGACAGCCGAAGTTGCGTGCCGTGGAGACGATAATCTGATCGGCTGGGTCACGATGGAATACACCGGGCAATTGAGCGGACTCAACCGCAATTTGCGGAGTGAGAGCGAGCAGTTGAACACCAGGATACGCCAACGCCAGATCGAGCCACTCCTCAGTCGGACGCGAAAGTTTAATTCGCCGAAGCTCCACAAGCTTGGCGACCTCCCAGCAAGAAATTGCGCTAACACCAATAATCTTCGGGGGCGTGTCCAAGTAGCTGCGCAAAGCCGACGAAAGGCGGGAATCGCCATGAACCCACCAGATTTAAAGGTGTGTATCGAGAATTACCACTTGTTATCCAGTTATTGCGCCGCCTCCCAATCGTTCTCGACCGCCGGGTCGAACGGCTCTAAATAATCTAACGGCTCCCCACGTAAGGGATATTGATTTTGATTGGACTCTGCCGAAGACCATGGGATCACGACAACCTCGAAGGCATCACCCACTTTGATAGGAAGGTCGCGGAGGATGATTACCCCCGCCTCGGAGCAGATAGTTTCAAGATGAAGTGTTTGCATACTTTCCACCTTAAATGGTCGAGTATTTTTGGGCAAGAGTCAGTTTTTCAGATCAGGCTGCGAACGGTTACTTTTTCGACTATCTCAATCGGGGCCGGACAGTCGACTACTTTCTCGAGCAGTTTCCGACCGCAAATCGCGTACAGGTCGAACAATTGTTGGACGAAGCCAAGACTAATTCATTGCCGCAACGCGTCTCGATATGAAACTGTTGCTCGACGAGAGTCTTCCGCGTAGTTACGGTGATTCGAGCGATCCGATTTCGATAAGGATTTCTCCCGTCTTCAATCGAGCCATGGCTGCAGGTAATTCAACCAACAGCAGGCTGCGAAGTGCTGCATTTGACGTATTACCGCAACGCACCCAGAGAATTCGAGGCGGCGGTTCTAATCTACGCACCATCTCCGCAAAGTCCGCGTCTTTCGTCATCACAATTGCTCCCGCCGATTTAGCGGCCATAAGAATCGATGCGTCGATAGCGTCACGGAGTCCAATGTCTCGAACCGGGGTTGCGACTACACCGAAAGTCGATGTCAGCCACGGTGCAAGCGAGGGCGGCAATTGTGCATCCAGCCAAATTGTCACGCGACGGCCTCAGGGCGGCTTGCCTGGGCACTAGCAAATCGCAAACAAGCGACGATGTCTGCCAACTCAAGATCGGGCAATTCGTCGACCACTTGCGAAGGAGTCAACCCAGCAGCAAGCAGATCAAGCACATCGCTAACGCGGATGCGCATTCCGCGCACACAAGGTCGGCCCCCGCACTGAAGCGGATTTACTGAAATACGGTCATCAAAGTCCATCAAAATGTCCTCCACCTCAAACAATTGTAGCGCAACGGGACGATCGATTCAAAGGAAAAGGATCACAGTCCCAAACGTAACGTCTATACCTCGACCTCGCAAACCTTGCGATACAATTCCCGATGTTCCACCGCCATTTGCTCGGCCGTGTAAAGGTTGCGGATGGCCTGTTGCCCGCGCAGACCCAATTGATCGGCCAACTGCGGATTGCGAATCAGCTGCGCAATCGCGTCGGCCAGCGAACGCGGATTCTCCGGTTCACACAGCAGCCCGCCGCCGGTTTCTTCGATCAATTCCGGAAACGTGCCGTGCGAGGGTAAGACCACGGGTACCGCATTGGCCAGCGCTTCGATGACCGAGATCCCTTTGCTCTCGCGATACACGGTCGGCAACGCCATTAAATCAATTGATTGGAGGAAGGCGATCTTACCGGCGCGGTCAAGTTCGCCGGCGTACTCGAACCGGTCGGTTAGTCCCGCCGAGCGCACGCGCTCGACGATCGCCTGAAAATACGGCTCGTCGCCCGCCGATTTGTACCCGGCGACGCGCAGTTGCAGCAGCGGCAACGTCTTGTCCTCGCAAAGCAGTGCAAACGCCTCGATCAGTAGGTGCAGCCCCTTTTCGACCGCCACGCGCGCAAAGTAACCGATCGTGACAGCCCGTGTGCCACTGGCTTTGCCAGTGCGTGGCGAGCTGATTGTGTTAGGGCTTCCTGCTTGCGACGCGGTCGATTGCGAAGTGGCGCGCGGCGCCCGCGTACCATGCCCGGCGAGCTTCAGACCGTGGCGGATCACGGTGATCTTGTCGCGCGGAATCGTCAGATAGTCGACCATGAAGTCGGCATAGTAATGGTTCATCGCCACGAAGCGGTCGATATGTTGGGCGGATTCCTTAAGCAGCCGGCGCGCCTTGCTGTAATGCGGTTCGGTCAATTGCTCGATAAAGATGTCTTCGCCGGCCAGGCTGGCGACGATCGGCACCTGCAGTTGCTTGCGAATCTGCGGCACTACACCGCTGAGCAGCACATTCGAAATATGCACGACATCAGGCTTGAGTTCCTGCTTGAGCCAGCGCACCAGCTTGGCAATCTCTTTGCGTTGGCGACCGTGTTCGCCCTGCAATGTCGAGACGGTCAGCGCGCCGAACTGTTTGGCTTCCATGCCGCTGCTGCGTTTCGACAGCCAGTCCAATAGCGAAGGCGAGTCGAGCATACGATCCAAGAACCAGGGCGTGTGTCGAAACAACGCGGAGTGTTGTTGCAGATAGACGTTCACGCCGCCGAAAAAAACGCGCGATTGACTGACGTTGTCTTCGTCGGTGCGAATCGGCGTGTACGTTGGAATAAGCAGAATGTCTTCGCCGAGTGTCTGCAGCGCGGTCGCCAATGTGTTGTCGTGCAGACAGGCTCCGCAGTAGCGACCCGCGGCCCCGGCACCGAGATAGGCGATCTTCATGCAGCGGAGGGGTCGGGGATCAGGAGTCGGGGGTCAGGGATGATGTAAAAAGTCTGGTCCTTGTGCCGCGAGCGGAACTCATCTCGCGGAGTGAGATGCCTACGGTAGGAAACTACTCCCGCACCGGCGTGACGATCTCCAACAGCTCGACCGCCGGTTCGCCGTTGCAATCGATCACCGCCGTGCGGCCATACGTGATTTCTTTCGGACCCATCTGAAACAGCTCGCATAACGCCGGCCCGGGCGTAACCTTCCAGAGATTAACGAGGTGAATCACGCGCAGCACGTTGTGCTTGATCAACACGCGGCCAAGCGGGATTTGCTGACTCTCGATATCGCGGCGGACTTCGTCGTCGACCACGGCAAAGTTCAGCCGCACGATGCCGAACTGCGCCACCTCGCCGTCGGACTGCCGGGTCAACAGAATCTTACGGGCGTAATGTTCGCCGGTGAGTTGTGTTTCGAGTACGCGAACATCGACCGGGCAGCCGTGAAAATTCTCGACGGTCACGGTCATATGATGCTCGTGATGCAACAGCGCGCGATACACGGGGGGCGTGTCAGCCCGATCGACCGTGTCGAAGCGGGCCAACTCGTCGGGCGATTTATAGAACAGCCCAATCAGCTGATCGAGTTCGGGCGTGAGGCGGGCGGGAGGGTTCACAGGCGGGTGATCGCTGGGCGGCGGCTAAGACAGAGTGAACGCACGCAGGGGCTAAAACCGGGCGGTATTAATAATCCCGCCAAGCAGTCGCACTATTATGCGGGGCAGGTCAAGGGGAGTAAATGGAGTGCGGTGAACCACTGTTAGAAATGCAGGGCGGTCATCGACGTCCGTCCCGTAAAGCCGCGACCAGTGGTCGCGATCAACGCTGCTATTCGCTTCAGGCGCGACCACTGGTTTAGAGCTAAGCGGTGCTTCCCGCAATGCCCTATCACTTCGCCCCGTCGAGTACCGTCTCGATCAGATATCGAAACAGCCGGCTCAGTTCGACCGGCTGCAACTGGTCGGCCACCGCCTCGGCACGCCCGCGATACTTTTCGATCAACGCTGCCGCCTGCTCGAACACGCCGGCTTCGGTATACAGCTGACGGACTTCCGACACCATCTGCGGCGACGGGGACTGCTCGCTAACGATCGATTGCAGCAGGGCACGCCGGCGGTCGTCGAGTCCTTCGAGTGCCAGCGCCCAGAGCACGGTCGGGCGCCCGCCCAACACATCTCCGGCGGCCAGCAGTTTGTTATGGTTATCGCCGCGCCAATCCCCCAGGTCGTTGAGAATCTGAAACGCCACCCCCAAATAACGGGCAAATTGCGAGACAGGTTCGTGGAATTGTTCGATCGGCCCGGCAAGCCGCAGCCCGCTGAACAGAGCGGCCTCGAACGCGGGTGAAGTTTTTAATGCGTAGATCTGCAGCGCGTCGGCGGAAGAGAGCCGCTTGTGGCGCGCGTCGCGCCAGAGCAGCTCGGCACCTTGTCCTTCGCTCAATTTCAGATGTGCATCGGCCAGGCGGTCCAAAATGTCGGCAACCACGTCGGCACCCAGCGTTTTTGATTCGCGACTGACCAACCGGTAGCCCAAGCCGATTAGGTAATCGCCAACGTTAATGGCTGTCGGCGTGCCATATTTACGGTGCAATGTCGGTTCGCCATAGCGAAAGGCGTCGTCGTCTTCGATATCGTCATGGACCAGCGAGGCTTTGTGAAACGTCTCGATCGACATTGCCACGCGTTTGATCGCGGACGGCAGTTTGGCCAGGTGTTCGGCTCCATCATGCAGCGTGGCTTTTCCACCGGTCATCGCGTCGTACACGGCCAAGGTAATAAACGGACGCGAGTGCTTTCCGCCCCGGCTGAGAAAGTCATAAGCAATCACTTCGGTTCCGGCGATCGGGTCGATGCCGGCAATGCCTTGGCCGTTGGCTTCGGCCAGCGAAGGCCCGCCGCGCAGACGCGGAACGATGCGTTCGAGCTCCTCACGCTTGAACAGGTTTGTCGCCGCGCGCAACAGATGTACGTAGCCGAGCGTTTGCGGCGGTGCATGGCTATTGATGGGCAATTTAGCAGAGTCGTTCGAATGATTGCCGTTCGCAGCGACGCCGTTCGCCGGGTTGCGATTCGCGGCGTGACGCGAAGCGGCGATCATCTCGTCCACCCAATCGCGGTCCACGGTTACGTGGTTTCGGTCGGTCGCCGGCAACGGCCCCATGGTCAAAAGCGGAACCGCCATGCAGGGAATGCCGGCCGACAGAATTTTATCGATGGCTTTTTCGAGGACATCGAGCGACGCCACCCCGACAATCGCATCGACCTCTCCGCTAAAAATCAGCCCGGTGACGGTTGCCGAATCCTCAGCCGAAAGCACTTGATAGCCCAGCGTCTGCGCCGCGGATTGCCAACTGCTGACCGCACAAGGGGCGCATTCCGTGTCATGCGTCGCGAAGTCTACCGCTGGTCCGCAATTGCCGATGTGCTGCAGCACGGCCGGTAGCAGCAACAAGCGGCGGTTGCACGGTACGTTTTCAACTTGTTCCCGCCAAAACTCGCTTGCCAACACGACCATCGTCCAACCAACGTGACCCTCGGGCAACTGAAACTCGATCAAAATTTGTCGCGCCAAAAGCTCGATTTCATCCTTTCCCAACGACCGCGATTTATCCAGCTTCGCAACCAGTTCGGCCGAACGGGCACGCATTCGTTCACGCAGCGATTTGCTCTCGGGGACGATTTTTAGGTGATTCGTCGGGCCGGCTTGGAGAGGGGCACGGCGTGAGTCCTTGGCTTGGTCCGCGATGACGATCGAACGGTCAGCGGCCAGCGACGAATTGGGGGTGACGGTGGCCAAGAGTAACCTTTCTAATGCAACTAAACCAATAACGGCTTCAGTAAACGAATCAGGGTCGATAATCCGCCTGCCGATTCCCCCTCGCAGGACCCTTCGGTCGGCGACCAACTCCTTTGTCGATCACGGTTTGCAACGGATTATCGACGGCCCAAGTCGGCTTGTCGAGGGGGAATCGCGGGTTCCCCCTCGACAAGCAACCCGCTGACAACGGCTTTTCCGAATGTTAGAACCGCAATGTCGGCGATGATTTAACCGCGATTTTGTAACCAGACTTGGGGGCCGCCGCATCGAACAAACAGTCAAACAATAGAGAAGAAGCTCTAACCTTACCAAGGGATTTGTATGCCAGTGGCTCTGCCAGTGCTTCCATAACTGGTAAACTTAATGTCGCCCGCCAATGTGTGCCACTGGCTTTGCCAGTGCTTTGCGGGCCGGTAAAGTTAGGCTGTCTAAGTCATTTTACCAACTCGCATTGGAGACCGACGCCATGCCACGCCGTCATATCGCTTCCCTAATTACTCTGACGTTGTTGTTCGCCGGTTGTTCGAGACAAGCTGCCGCGGATAAAGCTCCTCCTGCCAAAGATGCCGTGCCGTCAGTCGGTGAAGTGGCACAAGATTTCGAACTGATGTCGCTTGAAGGCAAGCCGATTAAGCTGTCGAAACTCAATGAAGCCGGGCCCGTGGTTATTGTCGTGCTGCGAGGTTATCCGGGTTATCAATGTCCGGTTTGCAATACTCAGGTCGGCAGCCTGATTGGCAAGGCCGATGAG
>JAYTAU010000687.1:0-2714 GCA_043737375.1 Planctomycetia bacterium | reverse complement strand
CTGAGCGTCGGGACGGCCGTGGCATTGTCGGCGACCGTGCTGGCCTGGGGACTGCGCGAGGATGTCGCCTTGCGACTTACGCACGGCGACAGTTTTCGCAGTGCATCGCTGGCGGTTGACGAAGCGCAAAAGAATCTGATCGCCGCTGAGCGAGGAGAACAAGCCGCCTCGGTCGAGTCCTGGACCGGCGAATTGAATGTGCGTCGGGAAAAACTGACGGCGATCCTACACGCAAAATTGCAGCTTGCCGAGTCGGATGTCGCAACGGCGATCAACAACGAAACAGCGTCGGCTGCGGCCGAAGCCAACCTGCGACAGTTGCAACAAAAGCTCGCACGCTTGGCCGACCCGCAATTTCGTATTCGCGTGGACAACGCCTGGCTGCAAGGGGTCCGAAATTCGCCAGGCACCGTTTGGGTCGCCATCGCCCTGGGCGTGGCAATCGGAGCGCTGGCCGGTTTGACCAACGGGCTACTCGTCAGCACGCTGGGGGTTGTGCCCTTTATCATCACGCTGGGGACCATGACTATTTTCCTGGGGCTGGGCAAAATGGTGCCGGAAACGCCGGTGCGGCCCACGCAATGGCAAATTGCCGATTGGATTCCCAGCTTGATTCGGCCCGAGCCCGAACCGGCTTGGTTGTTGGTATCGTCGGGGGTGTGGGGGGTGTTGTTGCTGGCGGGACTTCTGGCGATCGTCTTGAAATACACGGTGTTCGGCCGACATGTGGTCGCGATCGGCTCGAACGAGTCCGCCGCGCGGCTCTGCGGGATCTATGTGCGGCAAACGAAAACGGCCGTGTACTGCGTTGCCGGAATCTTTGTCGGCATCGCCGGACTCTTCCAGTTCGCGCGACTCACCGAGGGAGACCCCACATCAGGTCTGGGACTGGAGTTACGGGTAATCGCGGCGGTCGTCATCGGGGGCGCAAGCCTGAGCGGCGGACGCGGATCGATCGTGGGCACTTTAACCGGCGCGGCCATCATGACGGTCATCGCCTCGGGATCGAATCAGCTTGGGCTGCGTAACGCCGTGCAGGATATAATTCTGGGCGTGATCATTGTGGCCGCGGTGACGATCGATCAACTGCGTCAACGAAGGTTGGCCGAGTAATCCGTAGGAGCGGATTCCCATCCGCGACATAAATACTCATCAAACTCGTTATCACGGTCCCCGTGGGAACGCATACGCGGACGCTCCGCGTCCAAAAGTTTAATCATACAATTCGATAATTGTGTAACGAATTCGAGGCCGCAGAGCGGCCAATGTGCCGTTCCCACGCAGAGCATGGGAACGAGGTCTTGCCATTGCTTGCTTCAGGAGCATCCAACTTGCATCGTCCAACCTCGGATTTTCAAACACCTCGCCATCAAGCCTTGCTTGAAACGCTGCGCCGCGCTTTTCCGCAACCCGTCTCCGATCCGGTTCACGATGCCTATTTTGTTTATTCGATTTCGCGGGCGCTCGATCAGGTTGATGCATTAAAGTCGCAGGCTCCCATTCTCGGCAGCCCGTCGCAACCCGATTACGAACAGGCGCGGGCCAGTCGGCTCGATGTTGCCGGTCGTTCGCTCGAAGCGGTGATTCCCGAGTTGGTGAGTTACCTGCAAGGCATGTTCATCTGGGGCCATCCTCAAACGCAAGTCAATGTCGTCCCGCAACCGTCGATCGCCAGCATCATCGGCGTGCTCTTGCCGTCGACGTACAATCCAAATTTGTGCAGCGACGAAAGCGGTCAGCGGATCAGCGAGGCCGAGGTTCGCGTCACCTCGATGACAGCCGCGCTAGTCGGGTACGACCCTCGAGTTTCATCGGGCGTGTTCACGTTTGGCGGCACGGGGGGATTATTGTACGGCGTGCGCGTCGGACTGGAGAAAGCGGTGCCGGATGCGGTGCGAAAAGGCATTCGCGAAAACGCCGTGATTTTGGCTTCCAAGCAAAGCCATTACAGTTGTTTGACCGTGGCGGCTTGGCTGGGTATCGGGCAAGATCAGGTCACGGCCGTGCCTTCGCGATTAGACAACTCGATCGATGTCGCGGCGCTCGAACTCGCTGCGCGAACGGCGCTGGACCAGGGCCGAAAGATCGCGGCCTTCGTCGCCACGATGGGAACCACCGACGCGTTCGGCATCGACGACTTGCGAGCGATCCATGCGCTGCGCGAACGTTTGATCGATGAGTATCAACTAACATATCGACCGCATATCCATGCCGATGCCGTGATCGGCTGGGCCTGGAGCGTGTTCAACGATTACGATTTTCTGCAGAACTCGCTCGGTTTTCGCGGTCGTACGGTGCGGGCCCTGGCTGCCGCACAAAGCCGGATTCGCTATTTGCAGTTGGCCGATTCGGTGGGGATCGACTTTCACAAAACGGGCTTCGCGCCTTACATTGCCTCGCTGGTGCTGTTCAAGGACGCTGCCGACCTGAAACGCGTCGGCCGGCCGCGCGAGACCATGCCTTACCTGTATCAGTCGGGTCAGCATCACCCGGGCATGTTCACGCTGGAGACTTCGCGCAGCGGCAGCGGCCCGATGGCCGCGTTAGGCAGTTTACTGCTGTTAGGAAAAGAGGGGTTGCGAACGCTGCTGGGACATGCGGTGGAAATGGCCGAGGTGCTGCGCGAGCAGATCGAAGCGCATCCCAATCTGACCGTCTTGAATGGAGAAAACGTCGGACCGGTCACGCTGTTCAGGGCTTATCCCGACGAGGTC
>JAYTAU010000686.1:0-16476 GCA_043737375.1 Planctomycetia bacterium | reverse complement strand
AGGGCTGAATGAACTGTTGGGCCATTGACCCAGGGCGTTGCCCTAGGCTGGGGCTGAATCGCACCTTCGGTGCTGAAGAGGAACGGAGTAAAATCGTCGCAAGGTGCGCGGAAATTCAGCGTTTGTAGCACAGACGCGACGGAGCCGAAACTGAGGGCGAAGAAGAAAACGCCCAAGGTTCCGGCGGTGTTCTTGACGACGAGCAATTCTCGTGGTTGCTGCCGAGCCGGACCGTCTCGGAGGACGGACCTCTTGCTCCTGCTACTTCTGTTTTGGCTGATTTTTCTCGTCATCGTGGTTGGGGTTCGCCTTCGGCATTTGCGCGCCAACCCGTTCGCGCCAATTGGTCAGCATGGCGTACAACTGCTTGCGCCTGTCGGGCAATCGATCCGCCACATTCATCTGTTCGCCAGGATCCTTTTTCAGATCGTACAACTCCAGCCGCTCATCTTCGTGAAATTCGATCAGTCGTAGGTCGCCGTGACGCACTGCACTATACGGAGTCGCGCCACCCGGATGATAATGCGGGTAGTGCCAATACAGCGAGTCGCGTTTAAGTTCGCCATGGCCTTGTAACAGCGACGCCAAGCTCAGGCCGTCGGTCGCGCTTTCCATCGCATCGCCGTTGACGCCGGCAATTTCGACACAGGTCGGAAACAGGTCCATCGTGATGACAGGCGTGTCATTCGTCGAGGCCGGCTTGGGGGCGGCCAAATTGCCACCCTTGGCGAGTTCGGCTTTCTCGGCGCTGCTGTTGTCGGCGACCTTGTTGGCTTCGGGCCAGTTGATGATTAATGGCACCCTCACCCCCCCTTCGTAAGCGGAGCCTTTGCCGGCTCGCAGCGGAGCATTCGAGGTCGAGCCGAGCAGGCCGCCGTTGTCGGAGGTGAAGATAATCACGGTTTGCTCGCGAAGTTTCAGCTCGTCGAGTTTTTTGACGATTTGACCCACGCTGTCGTCGACGCTTTCGATCATCGCTGCGTATTTGGCATTTTTATGGCGGTCGGTGCTATCGGCCGCGGCGCGGTCGGCGGCTTTGGCTTGATACTTTTCGACGAGTTTGTCTTTTGCTTGCAGCGGGGTATGGACACCGAAATGCGGCAGGTAAAGCAAGAACGGTTGTGTTTTGTGTTCGTCGATAAACGCGGTCGCCTCGTTCGTCAGACGATCGGTCAGATATTCGCCCGCTTTGCGATTTTCGAGCGTCGAAATCTTGTAAGGGTCGAAATAACTTGGGGGTTGGCCCTGGTTGGAGCCGGCCAGTTGCAGTTCGAAACCGTTTTTGATGGGATAGTACTCTTCGCTCCCCAGGTGCCACTTGCCGATCGAGGCGGAACGATACCCCGCGGGTTTCAATGCCTCGGCCAGCGTAATCTCTTCGAGCGGCAGGTGCTTGGTCCACTCGGGCACCTGCAGTATGGCATGCGGTCGAGCATGACCGGGAATCCAATCGGTAATCCGCAAACGGGCCGGGTATTTGCCCGTCAGCAACGCCGCTCGGGTCGGCGAACAAACCGTACACGCCGAGTAGGCATGGGTGAACCTCATCCCGGTTGCGGCCAATGCGTCGATCTGCGGAGTCTCGTAAAACTTACTGCCATAGCAGCCGAGATCGGTCCAACCCAGGTCGTCGATAAGAAAGATGACAAAGTTCGGTAATGGCTTGGGAGCAGCCTTTGCCGGAAGCTTTTCAACCCCTTTCGACTCTTGTGCAAGCGCACCCTCAACACCGAGCTCCGCACTACAGAGCAGTGCCACGATCGTAGACAGCAAAATGCCGAACTTCTTCAACACTGGCAGCATCCGAGTTGATTACTTATCAGAGGAACAACACCACAAAACGAAGTCGAAACCATTTAAAACTAGATGACATAACCTGCCCGTTGGTTCCCAGTGAATACTTTCAAATTCACGACGCGTTGGCGGCGGTTTTATTCGAGTCTACTGCCTCAGTCGTACGGTTGCAAAACGTGCAACCACCAATCGGCCCGGCAGATTGCGGCTGTTTCGCTTGACTTTACCGGGGGGGGCAACTACAAGGGACATGCGGCTTTTCGGATGGTGATCACCTTCTCAAGCGGCAGCAAGCACGACTGGTGGAGCCGATACTCATCGGCGAAATTGAGGGCTTGCTTCGTCGGTTTTTGGGTCGCGGATGGGAATCCGCTCCTACATTTATTTATTCAGACGCGGTCTTTTCTAGTTCGGGCAACGTTGACGACCGCGATGTTCGGTCAAATTATTTTCTCTCGTTTGACAACTGGTGCAAGCAACTATGAAGCCTTTTGATTTTATCCGCGGCCTATTTGCGTCGTCTGCAGTAACTGAACCGTCAAGTTCGCGGAAGCGCGGCGGGGACTCGCGGCGTCGCCGGCTAGCGGTCGAGCGGCTCGAAGACCGCACGATGATGACGACCACGGTGTTTTTGGACTTCGGCGAAGGCTTCAACCGAAACATGTTGTCGACGGTCGTTCGTTTGCGCGATGAGTTGTTTGGACCCGACGCGGCATTTACCGTGTTTGCCGACGAACAGCCGCTCGAATTTGTTTCGCTACGATCGCAAGTGGCCAGTCAACAGCTCGATTTCGATAAGGTCGGCGGTAAAGGGAACGACGCCGATTATATCGCGTTGAGAAACTCGATCGTCTCCCTGGTCAAACGGCAATTCGAGCCCTTCGACATCAAGGTCGAGATTGCGGGCGCTCGACAGCCGCAAGACATCCTGAACACCATGGGACGAAACGCCGGCGATGCGTCGGGGCAATTCGACGCCTATGTCATGGTGGCCGGCATCTTCGATGCGGTGACGGGAGTTGCGACCGGCATTCAGAGTGGATATCTGGGAATTGCCTCGGCGCTCGACCTCATCACCAATCAAGCCAATGTCACCGACGAGACCGTGATTCTCGACGGGCTGTTCATTCTGCAAGATGCCGCTCAAGGGGGCTACGGAGTTGATACGTCGTTTGCGACCATCATCTCGCACGAAGCGGGGCATAGCCTGGGCTTGCGCCACACCAATGCCGGTAGCAATTTGGTCGGCCAAGGTTCGATCGACCAAGAGATGCTGACTTTCTCGGACATCATCGGTGAAGGCGGCGGCCAGTTTGCTCCGCGGTTGGGCACCATCCCGTTCTTTACGCGATTCGATCTGCTCCAAGGCGACGGTGTCGGCACGAATTTCGGCGGCGGACCCGATTTGAATTCATACAACTTCTTGGTCAACGATGCCGACATCGGTCCCAACCCTAACTTTCCCGAATACATTACCGGAACCGGTGCCTTCGATCGCATCAACATTGCTCGTTTGGACAATACCACGGCGCGAGTCACCGTCGAGGCACATCGCAATGCCACGTTTAGCAGCCTGATCGATACCTATGCTTACGATATCGAATACGCGAAGGGAATCTTGATCGATAGCGGTCGCGAAACCGATCGAATCATCATCGACGCCGCAATCAATGTTCCAGTCCGAGTGCGCGGCGGACAAGGCGTCGACGAGATCCAAATCATGGGGGCCGTCGGGTCCGATGCCTCGTATGTGCCGGGCCTGACGACGGTGCGCGGAGCGGCCCAAGAAATTTGGCACTCGGCCGTGGTGAACATCACCAGCCCCTTCGGCCAGATGAAAGTTACGCTGGAAGAACTCGATGCCAATAGCGTCGTCACGCTGAACACTTTCGATAGCGTTACGTTCAATGGTTCGGTCGGCGCCGACAAATTGACGGTCAATCGCGTGCTTGCCGGCACCAACGAGGTGGACGGCACGTTGGGCACCACCGCAATACCCGCCATGCGATTCACCAATGTTCCTTTTGCACTGCTCTTGACCGACAGCGGAAACGATACGGTCACCATCGGTGCCGCCGGGTTGGCCGCCGCTGGGTTGCAGTCGTTCGGCATTTTCACCAGCACTGGCGATGATGTCATCGCTTACAACGCAACCAACTTGGCACCGCCCGTTGCCGGCGGATCCGTGGCATTCGACTTTGGGCTGGGTCTTGATCGGCTTGAAGTTACGGCCGATGCCAACCTGACACTGACCGACTTCTCGATTGCTTCGAGTGTCGGCGGTTCAATTCAGCTCTCGAACCTCAAGGGCGAAACAGCCAACCTGACCGGCGGCGCGGGTGCCAACAGCTTCGACGTCAACGGTTGGACCGGAAAAGGCAAACTCACCGGCGGACTGGGCACCGATACGGCCATCGCCAAGACCAACGGCAGCATCGCCTATTCGGAGTTCTTATTGCAAGTCATCAACTCGGTCGGACCGACCATGCAAATGGGTTCGATCGAGGTCGTCAACCTCGCCGGCAGCGCGGGTCCGAATACGTTTATCGATCAGGGCTGGTTCGGAGCCGGCAGCCTTAACGGCGGCGCGGGCATCGATTCGCTCACCGTAACCAAGAACTTCAACGTAACACTGAGCGATACCGCAGTCACCTCACCGGGAATTGTCACTCTTACCAGTATCGAAAGCGCGTTCCTACAAGGCGGCGTCGGCAACAATCAATTCGATGTCAGCACTCGCACACTGCCGGTGACAATGAACGGCGGGACCGGCACCGACTCGGTGTTTGCCTCGCGCGATGCCGACTTTACGCTGACCAACACCAGCCTCAAATTGACCGGCGCGAGTATATTCGTATTGGCGAGCATTGAGAAAGCCGTTTTGACCGGCGGCGGCGGGGCCAATACCTTCAACGTCACCAATTGGGCCGGGTTCGGCACGCTGGACGGCGCAGCCGGCGACGACACGTTCAACCTAGGCGTAGGTAATCTGGCCGTGCTGAACGGCCGTTGGACGGTCATTGGCGGAGCCGGCGCATTGGATCGATTGATCCTCAACGACACACTGGCAGTGGGCACGGCCAATTACCTCGCCTCACCGACCGAAATCACCAATGGCACCGGCACGCCCCGCACGTTTGGCGGAGTGACCATCAACGGCACTTTGGAATCGGTGCGAATCAATGGTAACGCGACTGCGAACAACTTTACGGTCACGCCCAGTCTGACGACTAGTTTTACGTTCGACGGTAATGGACCGAGCGGGCTATTCGGCGATTCGGTGACTTTGCGATTCGGCACCACGACCGGAAAATTGCTGACCAAGGGTCCGGCTATCGGCCAGGGCAAATGGTCATTCGGCAGCGGCCATCGCGACGTGTTCTTCGAAGAGATCGAACAGACCAAAGAAATCCTGTAGGCGATCATGGATCTGGCAGGTCAAAGGGCCGACAAATTCCACCTACAAATGTGACGCCACACACGTGATTCCGCGTCACCCTCCAAACTCCAACCCACAGTCTCAAGCCTCAAGCTCTTTGCTTGCCAGCTTTTCCTCCGCTGCGCTTTTGCGTAAGTACAAAGGCGCAAGCGACCAAAGATCATCGCGCTGCTCTGCTTGAACTTGCCTCGCTTGATACCGCCGCCAGGCCAGTCGCGCGACCGTCGTTGCCAAGGGTCGCCAACAAGCCTGGTCAAGCATAGCGACCGTCGCAGGGACTTTCGCCGCCAGCTTCATCAGAGCCGGTCCGCTGACCGCAATACCCTTTGCAGCCCGACCCTCGCTAGCAGCCGCATTCGATGTCAAGCCGGCCAGCCAAGTTTCGACAGTGACGATGGCCGGCTCGGCAACCATGTTCCATCGCTCCGAACCTTCCCGTACATATCGCGCGGCGAATACTTCGCCGCGCTGGGCATCGATGATGACCGATAGCTGCAGTGTTTCGCAGTTTGCCTGATCGGCAATGACCGATAGCGTGTCTATTGCCAGGACTTCGGCCCCCACGGCATAGGCAAACGTCTTAGCGGTCACCACGCCGACCCGCAGCCCCGTAAACGACCCTGGTCCGTTGGCAATGGCGACTAACTTCACATCGCGTGGCGACCAACCGGCGGTTGCCAGTGCCGTCTTGATTGCCGGGGCCAGCGATCGAGCGCTGCGCAGCTCGACGGGCAGATCCAGGCTCACCAAACAATGGTTGCCATCCAGCAAGGCGATGCTGCCTGTTTTGTCGCTGGTTTCTATGGCTAAAATCTTCATGCAAGAATCCGAAAGATCACAGCGGCAATCACATTTCGGCCGATCAAGACCCATGAAAACGACTTGACCCGCTTCGCAAGTCGGCCTAGACTGCCAGTTTAGGCAAATAAGCTACCTTTCTAAAGGGGCCAAATGGGCCTCTACCGCTATACTCCGTGAACCGGGGTGGAACCTAATGGGTCGTCGAGCGTGAAGCGAGCTCTTATCAGCGACATACACGGCAACCTCGAAGGACTCGAGGCCGTGCTGGCCGACATTCGCGACCAGGGAATTACCGAGATCTATTGTCTGGGTGATATTATCGGTTACGGACCGAATCCCTGCGAATGCATCGACCTGATCATGAAGGTCGATGTTTGTCTGCTGGGAAATCATGACCAAGGTGCCTTGTTCGACCCCGAAGGATTTAATCCCGGGGCCGAGCGGGCAATATTTTGGACGCGCGACCAGTTAGAAAATTCGCGCGTCAATTCGCAAAACAGCGCATCGCGCTGGGAATTTCTGGGCGAGTTGCCGCGCAACCGTCGCGAGAATGGGCTGCTGTACGTGCATGGTTCGGCACGCAATCCGCTCAACGAATATGTGTTTCCCGAGGACATTTATAACCCGCGAAAGATGGAAAAAATCTTCTCGCTGATCGAACAATGTTGTTTTCAAGGGCACACCCATGTGCCGGGCGTGTTTACGCAAGGCTTGAATTTCATGAGCCCCGAGGAAATGGGCTATCGCTACCAACTGACCAGCGAGAAAACGATGATCAACGTGGGCTCGGTCGGTCAGCCGCGCGATGGCGACCGCCGGGCCTGTTATGTGGTACTCGAAGATGATGTGGTCTCGTTTCGTCGAGTCGAATATTCAGCCGAAACGACTCGCGACAAAATCTACGCCATCCCGGAATTGGAAAATTTTCTTGGGGATCGGTTGTTGGTCGGTCGTTAGATCGTCCAGTCGCCCCCGGTTCGGCGAACTGTTTTCAATCTTTACAGGTTGATAGCGAACCCATTTTAAGGATACCGCGGAACTACGGCACAGCGTCTTTTGACAGGGCACCTACCCAGTCCCTTTTTCACGACGCGATTTAACACTGGGCCGTACCTGCCGATCTGAAGGTGCACCGGATGCACGCGGCTCGCCATCGATCCAGTTTAGGAATATCAAGTGGAAAAACGAATCGTTCTATTTCTGTTGCTGGCCATTGGCATTCTATTCGCCAATTACTACATCCAAACTCTGCTGCGCCCCAAAGATCCCCCTGCTCAGCAACAAGCGAACAAAGTACCGCTAAAAGGCAAAGACAAGCCGGCCGACAAAGGTAAAGACGCCGCCAAGAAACCGCCGGTCGACAACGCAGCCGCAACTTCGAACGACACTGCCGGCGATGCCAAGGTCGGTGAAGTTGCCAATGCCGACGCGGCAAAAGAGCATGTCGCCAAAGAGGTCAAAGTCGACGAGCAATACTTCACCCTAGGCTCCCGCGATCCGGCGAGCGGCTATCGCATGTTGGTCACGCTGACCAATCGCGGCGCAGCGGTCGAACGCGTCGAACTCAACGGCGATCGGTTGCTCGCTTTGGAGGATCGCAGCGGTTACTTGGGCAGCCTGGCTTTGGCCGATGCAAAAAATGGCGCATTGGTTCGCGCCGTCGGAGCGGGAACTCCCGCCGCCGCAGCCGGCCTGCGAAGTGCGAAAAAAGGCACCGGCGAAGATCCCGATCAGCCGGGCGACATCATCACCAAAATCAACGAAGACCAAATCACCTCGGCCAAGGCACTCTTGGAAAAACTGGCGACCACCAGACCGGATGACACGATCGACATCACCGTCCGGCGCGGGGATGCCACGCAGACCTTGCGTGCTACGCTCGGTCGAGTTCCCGCGCAGGTTATCCGCCCCGAGAAAGACACGCAGCCCCTCGAAATTATCGAGCCCGGCAATCACGACCCGCTGTCGATGCTGATGACGCTTCAGCAAATCGACGATCGCACGTTGAGCGGCGAGCAGCCCGAATTGGCCGGCGTCAACCTACACACCGCCAATTGGGAAGCCCAGCGATTGGACGACCAAACGGTCGAATTCAGTCGCACGTTGCCGAAAGAAAAACTGCGCGTCGTCAAACGGTACAAAATCGCTCGGAATGCCCTGCTGGGCAACGAACCCGAGAATACCAACACGAATTGGCATCTGGTGGTCGATGTCGAAATTCATAACCTCGACGGCACGGCCCGCGAGATCGCCTATCAACTTGACGGCCCGAACGGACTGCCGATCGAGGGCTGGTGGTACTCGTACCGCAATCGGATCAGTCGCAAATGGTTCAACACGCTGGGCGTGCGCGACGTTGCCATGCGATTCGAATCGGCCGACTCCTCGCGCAACGAATCGGTGTTGATCAGCAGCTTGGACATGGCCAACAACAGCATCGGCCAAACGCGGCGCGTCGAAGATGAAAACGTGCGGTTGGTATATGCCGGCCTCGACAGCCAATATTTTGCCTCGGCACTATTGCCGCAACGCGAGGCCGGGTCGCTCGCTCCTTGGTTGGCTGATGTCAAACCGATTGTGATCGGGGCCATTCCAACCGACGCGGCCTACAAGAAGTTGGTCAATGTCACGTGCCGCCTTGTCAGCAAGCGCGTCACACTGCCGGCCGACGATGCCCAACCGCTCAAGCACACTTACCAACTGTTTGTCGGACCAAAACAGCGCGAAGTGTTGTCGAGCTACGGCACCAACGATAGCACCCTGGCCGATTTGGTTTATTTCGGTTGGCCGATTTGGGGATTCGTGGCCAACATCATGCTGTCGATTTTGCATTTCTTTTATGGGTTTGTCGGCAACTACGGCATTGCCATCATCATGCTCACGGTGCTGGTCCGGCTCTGCATGTTTCCGCTCAGTCGCAAACAAGCGCTGAGTGCTCAGAAAATGCAAGAGCTGCAGCCGGAAATGAAGCGGATCAAAGACAAGTACAAGGGCAATAAGGAAGGTAGCGCCAAAGCCATGCAAGAGCTGTGGCGCAAGAACAATTACAATCCGCTCGGCGGTTGCCTACCGGCGTTCATTCAATTGCCGATCTTCATTGGATTGTACCGATCGTTGATGATCGATGTCGAACTGCGCGGCGCGCCGTTGTTCGGCGAGGCTATTCGCTGGTGCTCGAATCTGGGCGCGCCCGACATGCTGTTTCGCTGGGATGGAGTGATGCCCGCATTCATTGCATCTTACACCGGTTGGTTGGGCCCTTACTTCAACCTGCTGCCGCTGTTCACCGTGGCCTTGTTTTGGCTGCAACAAAAAATGTTTATGCCTCCGCCGGCCGACGAACAAGCCGCGCTGTCACAAAAAATGATGCAGTACATGATGATCTTCATGGCGTTCATGTTTTACACCGTCGCCGCCGGTTTGTGCTTGTACTTTATCGTGTCGAGCTTGTGGGGCATCGGCGAACGCAAACTGCTGCCGAAACTGGTACATGCTAGTCCGACTACGCCGAGCGATAACCCGAGCCGCGCGGTCACTCCGACCGCCGCCGCATCCAACGGCAACGGCCTGACCGCCGCACAGAGAAGAAAGAATCGCGGGCGTAAATAAGTTTAAGCGAGTAGCACCCAACGCACTTGCCCATTGCACCCGCCGCGCATGCATGCTCTCGATGACACCATTGCCGCGCTCGCATCCGCGCCAGGCGGTGCGGCGCGGGCTATCGTGCGAATCAGCGGTCCGGCCGCCATCGAGTGCCTGCGCGCTTGTTTTCAACCGATTGACGAAGCATCGTGGGATTCGCTGACCGATCGCTCGATCGTCGTCGGTCACACTGCCGACGAACTTCGCATTCCGACCGATGCATATGTCTGGCCCGATCGGCGAAGTTACACTCGCCAGCCGATGGTCGAGCTGCATACGATCGGTTCGCCGCCGCTGGTCGAGCATTTGCTGCGAAGAATTCATCGGGCCGGCGCGCGGCTGGCTCAGCCGGGCGAATTTACCTTGCGCGCGTTTTTGGCCGGACGACTCGATCTGACGCAGGCCGAAGCCGTGCTGGGAGTGATCGATGCCCAAGACCGTAGTCAACTGAGCGGTGCGCTGGCCCAACTAGCCGGCGGTCTTTCTCGTCCGCTCCATCAACTCCGTAGCGAGTTGCTCGATCTGCTGGCCGATCTCGAAGCCGGTCTCGACTTTATCGAAGAGGATATCCAATTCGTCACCTCCGCGCAGTTGATCGAACGACTGACGACCGTCGAACGTGCGTTGGCAAAGGTCGCCGCGCAAATGCAGGCTCGCGGCGAATCGAGTGCTGCCGCACGTGTGGTGTTGTTCGGCTGGCCCAACACCGGCAAGAGCAGTTTGTTCAACGCCCTGTCGGGTCACGACGCAGCCATCGTCTCGTCACAGTCAGGCACGACGCGCGACTACCTGGTTGCAAGGCTCGATGTAAACGGACTGCCGATCGAACTGATCGACACGGCCGGCGTCGAGTTCGATTTCGCGGACGATGGGATTACTGCCGCGGCTCAAGACCTGTCCAACACGCAACAGCGGCAGTCCGTGGTGCGCATTCTCTGCTTGGATTCGACACGCCGGCTCAATGCCTGGGAAACGAGAATACTCGCCGACTTTCCATTAGGCAATGCGCTGCGTGACATTGCGGATCAACCGAAGATCGGCCAGACCGAATCGCAACCGCCGCTGCTGGTACTGACCAAATGCGACCAACCCGGCGGAATGTCGTTCGACAATTTGTCGACCGGCGATTCGTTCATTCGCACCAGCGCAGTAGCGCGGCAAGGCCTGACCGAACTGCGCGCCGCAATCGAATCGCGGCTCGCGGCCGGGCACGGAGAATCGAACGCGATCGCAAGCACCGCGGCGCGTTGCTCGGACAGTTTACTTTCGGCCGGCGCTGCCGTCGGACGAGCGATTGCCTTGGCAACGCAGCAGAGCGGCGATGAACTCGTCTCCGCCGAGTTGCGCGCGGCGCTAGAAGACCTCGGCCGGGTGGTCGGCGCGGTGTATACCAATGACTTGTTGGATCGCATCTTCAGCCGGTTCTGCATTGGCAAATAACCGGCATTCTGCACAATGAAACCTTTAGCATTGAACAGGAGCTAACGGAGATAACGGAGGCGACTCCCTCCGAAATCGCGGCGACAATCAATATCATCGACCGCCGATTAATCTCTCCAACGAATGATTCTATCCTCCTCCGTTTCCTCTGTTCCCTCCTGTTAAATTCAGTGAGTTGTTAATTATGGCCACTGTGTTGGAACCACTATACGCCGAGCAAGTCGGGCAAAGCACATCGCCGGCCAACGTTGATGCCGCGTTGCATGAGCTTGCAGCCGCGAAGACTCGGTTCGCGGTTCTATCTATCGAACAGCGAATTGTCCTGGTCGACGCTTGCGCAGCCGGCGTGATCGAAGTCGCCGAGGAGTGGATCGCGGCGGCCTGCCGGGCAAAAGGTATCGTGCTCGATAGTCCTGTCGCTGCCGAAGAAATCTCCGCCGGGCCGCTGGCGACGCTACGATACCTGAAACTATTGGCGGACACCCTCTGGGCGATCGATGTCTTCAATGATCCCTTCATGACTTGTACGCGCGGACGAATTGGATTGGATGGACGAGTGCTTTTATCGGTAATGCCCGCTCGCGGCCGCTTCTATGATCGATTGTTGTTTCGCGGTTTCGCTGCTTACGTGCGAATGCAACCGCATATCACACAGCACAATTTAACTCCCGATTACCGGCGAAGGATGAGATATTCTCGAGAAACCGCCAGCATCTCGCTGGTTCTTGGCGCAGGCAACGTCAGCAGCATCGCCCCGACCGACACGTTCTACAAGCTGTTTCACGAAGGCCGTGTCGTGCTGTTGAAGATGAATCCGGTCAATGAATATCTGGGCCCGCTCTTCGAGCGGGCGCTGAAGTCGCTGATTGAGCCCGGCTATCTGCGCATCGTTTACGGCGGCGGCGAGGTCGGCAGTTACGCAGCGCAGCACGAGCTGGTTGATGACTTGCATATCACCGGCTCGATTGTCACGCACGAAAAGATTGTCTGGGGTATCGACCCTGCCGAGCAGCAGCGTCGTAAAGCGGCCGACGATCCCGTGCTGAAGAAAACCATCTCTAGCGAACTGGGAAACGTTACGCCGTGGATCGTGGTGCCGCATCGCTACACCGCGCGGCAATTGGCGTTTCAGGCCGAAAATTTCGCGGCCAGCGTCGTCAACAACGCCTCGTTCAATTGCATCGCCTCGAAACTTTTGATCACGCATCGCGATTGGCCGCAACGCGAACAGTTTCTTGAACTCATCGATGCCGTTTTTGCAAAAATTGCGAACCGAGTCGCGTACTATCCCGGCGCGGAGCAACGCTATCGACGCTTTGCCGGCCCGTCGTCGCCAAGCAAGGCTAAAACGCTGCCATGGAAACTTGTCCGCAATGTCGATCGCCGGCGCGATCCGCAATTCTTTGACGAAGAATCGTTCGTGTGTGTGACCGCCGAAACGGCGCTCGACGCCGCATCGCCGGCCGAGTTTCTCGATCGTGCGGTCGAATTTGTCAACGATCAGGTTTGGGGGACGTTGGGCTGTACGATAGTCGTGCATCCGGCGTTTCGTCGGCAGGCCGATCACGAACAGCGGTTGCAACGCGCGATCGCCAACCTGCGATATGGCACCGTGGCGATCAATCATTGGTCGGCGCTGGCCTATGCCATTATGAGCGCACCCTGGGGCGGTTATCCGGGCGGCACATTGGCCGATCCCAAGAGCGGTATCGGTTGGGTACACAACACGTTGATGCTCGATGGCATCGAGAAAACCGTGTTCGAAGGGCCGCTCACCGTTTGGCCCAAACCGATCTGGTTTCCGTCGCATCGCACGGCCCACACGCTGGCCCGCAAAGTGTTAGGCTTGTACGCCCAGCCCAACGTGCTGAAGCTGCCAAGTCTGTTTTGGACGGCGTTACGGGGTTAGTAGAAGGGAACTCATTCCGTTTGCTTTAAGCACGTAGCGAAGAAACGGATGAATTCCGTTTTACGGAGCATTTCGCAATCGCAATTCTTCAAGCACGATCGCTATATCCGCCGGCAAGGGCGCATTGAACTCCAGCGGTTCGCGCGTCGATGGGTGTAGCAGCTTTAATCGCAGCGCATGCAGCGCTTGGCGGTTAAGAATGATTTCGTCCATCGCGCCAGGCTCGGCGTTGCCGACATTCCCGCGCCGAGCGTTCACGTTGCGTCGCAATTCGCCGCGCGTGATCCGGTCGCGACCGCCGTACAGTTTGTCGCACAACACCGGGCAGCCCAGGTGCGCCAAGTGGACCCGTATTTGATGCGTGCGACCGGTCTTCGGTAGCAGTCGCACTGCGGCAAATCCGGCAAATCGCTCGGTAACTTCGTAAAACGTCTGCGCCGTGCGGCTCGTCGAGTGATCGCGGCGAATCGCCATTTTCTCGCGCTGGTACGGATGAATGCCGATCGGCTGGTCGACAATGTCGCGATCGTGGTCGGGTACTCCCACCGTGAGCGCGAAGTATTCCTTTTCGGTTGTGCGGGCTTCGAACTGCGCCGCCAACCCCAGATGCGCTTGATCGGTCTTGGCCACGACCAGCACGCCGCTAGTGTCGCGATCGAGCCGATGCACGATACCCGGCCGAGACGGTCCCCCTGCCCCGCTGAGTTTTTCGAAATGAAACTGCAAGGCGCTGGTCAACGTGCCGCTCCAATGCCCCTTGGCCGGATGCACAACCATGCCCGGCGGTTTGTTGATCGCCGCCAGCCAGTCGTCTTCGTAGAGAATATCGAGCGGTATATCCTCGGGCTGCGGCGTCTTGCGCGGTAGCTCGGGCAGAACTATGGAGACGCGTTCGCCGGCCCGCAGTTTATGCGCGGCCTTGCTGCGGCGACCGTTGACTTCGACCGCCTCGGCAACGACGACTTTACGCAGGTGAACGCGGCTGTAGTCGGGAAATTTTTGCGCCAGAAAAGTATCGAGCCGTACGCCATCGAACGGTTCGTCGACAATCAGTTCGATCGGCTCACCAACGGGCAACTCACTTGCCATCAGTATCTGTTTTACTAGCGTCGGTTTTCGGCGCATCGGCAGCCTTGACATCCGACTTGGCAGCATCGGATTTAAGAGTGTCAGCCGACGGATCGGACGACTTGGTATCCGATGATTTGGAATCCGACGACTTTTCCGACTTGCCATCGTCACCCTTGCCGTCGCCAGTCGGATTCTTGCCGTCTGTGGTATCGAGTTTTGGCAACACAGGACCGTCGGTCGACTTGCCATCGTCACCGGGCAATTTCGCATCGCCGGGTAGCTTGAAATCACCGCCTGGAAATTTGGTGGGATCATCCAGATCGAGCATTTTCGTATTCGACGGGTCCAAGCTACGTTCGTCGAAGGGCAGGCGTTCACCGGGCATTCCGGGCAAAGACGACGGCGAAATTGCGGTGGGCTTCTGTTCGTCGAACCAGGCGTACCAGGCTTTGGTCGCGGGCTTTTTGAGAGCGACCACTCGATCTTTGGCCAGCTCGGCATAGGCCGGCATCGTGGTCACATTGGCCACGCTTTCATAACTCTTTATCGCGTCATCCAATTTTCCCAGCGACTCTTGAGCGCGTGCCAACCCAAACGTGGCCCTGGCCCATAGTAAATTATCTTTGGACTTTCCGAGTACGCTCTGATAGTGATCCATGGCTGACTTCAACTTTGTCTGGCCGTCGCTCTTATTGACAAACAGCGCGTTGATACCTTCATTCAACTGCAAATCAGCCAACGCAACCTCGGCCCAGTATCCGGCGTTCGCCGATGGATAAACTTCGATCACCTTGGTCAAATCGTCCTGCACACCTTGCGGAGTCGAAGCCGCCAGCGCCGTAAGGTACGAGTCCCAAGCACGCGTCTGCTTGCGCGCGGTGTTCGACGAAATCAGGTAGTAGCAAACCAACAAAATCACAATCGCCAGTGCAACGCCAAGTAGCGCCCGCCAATAGGGCTTGGCGGTGCGCACCGAGTCGCTCAGCCAGTCGGCCAATTCGTTATGCTGTAGTTCGTGGCGTCGCTCCGTCTTCATACTGTTGCCTGCAAAGAAATTAGTTCGAATGATTAAGCAGTCTAAAAGTACCCATCCGAACCCGAAGCGTCGGCGAGGAATTCCTGCCAGATGAGATCGTTCTACGCTAAGGAAATCGGGGTAGTCGTAAGTCTCGATAAGCCCGTAGTATAGGAAAATCGAGGGAATGGCGTCAAGGCCGCACCCGCATGGACAACGACGTTGGCGGGCGAGTAAACTTCGTCCCGTTGCCGCGTTGCGGTCATATCGCGTCATGCGCGTTGATTCGTCATTTTATCTTCCCTAACCCTTGACCCCCGAATCCTGACCCATCGCGTTCAATGGCCGATCACCTCAATCCCGGACAGCACGAAGCGGTCAACACCCTCAAAGGGCCGCTGCTGGTTCTAGCGGGTGCCGGGACGGGCAAAACACGGGTCGTAACGTATCGGATCGCCAAGCTCATTCAACAAGGCACGCCGCCATCGCGCATTTTGGCAGTCACCTTTACCAACAAAGCTGCCGCAGAAATGCAACAGCGTGCCGGCTTACTGTTGGGCAAGCGCCGTCCCGAGAAGCCCGAAATCTCCACGTTCCACTCGCTTTGCGTGCGCATTTTGCGGCGACAGATCCATCATCTGGGCTACCCCAATGCGTTTGCGATTTACGACCGCGGCGATCAAGAGAGTTTGGCCCGCGCGGCGCTGCGCGACATCAAAGTGCCAAATGAAACGCTCCGCCCCGGCGATCTGCTGTTTCAAATCAGCCGTTGGAAAACACAGTCGTTGCGGCCGGAGCAAGCCGCCGTCGAGGCAGCCAACGATAAAGAACACTTAGCCGCGATGGCGTATCGGCGCTATCAAAAATCGCTCAAGGCCGCAGGCGCAGTCGACTTTGATGATCTGCTCTGTCTGACCGAAGAGCTTCTGCAAAAACGGCCCGAGGTTCGCCGCGCCGAGGCAGGGCGCTTTCAACACTTACTGATCGACGAATATCAAGACACCAACGGCAGTCAGTATCGGATCGTCAAAGCACTGGCCGCAGGGCATCGCAATCTATGCGTCGTGGGAGACGACGATCAATCGATCTACGGCTGGCGCGGGGCCGAGGTCGCGCACATTCTGGGCTTTAAAAAAGATTGGCCCGACGCCCGTGTGGTGCGGCTCGAGGAAAATTATCGTTCGACGGCCGAGATTCTCGAACTAGCCAACCGGATCATCGTGTTCAATCGCGAGCGCCACCCGAAGGTGTTGCGCCCCGCGCGGCGCGGCGGCGACAAACCGACTATCTTGCAAGGCAAAGACGAAGCCGACGAAGCCAAGCAAGTGGTCGAGGATATCAAAACCCGCTTGACGCAGCCCGGCG
>JAYTAU010000685.1:0-2735 GCA_043737375.1 Planctomycetia bacterium | reverse complement strand
TTTGCGTCTTCTCGCCTTTGCACGGCCTTTAACGGTCGGCAAATTTGCTAGTTAAGCTGGAGAAACTCTGCCGATCGTGCCGATAAACGAGATGGTGTCGTTCTAGCGAGCGAGATGCGCGTGCTGGAAGAAGGGGGGATCCTTTTTCCTAACCGTCTCATGCAATTGATCATGCGGATCGCCATTGGTTGTGGCGTGCTGATATTGGTGGCCGGCTGCGGCATGTTGCCGCAGGTCGCTCATCAGCCAACCTACCACAACCCGTTTCCACAGTTATCTAAAGTTGCTGTCGCTCCGTTCTTCAATGCTAGCACCGAACCCACGGTCGATGGTCGGGCATTCGCCAATGCGTACTTCAACGAACTGCAACTGATCCCCGGTTTCGAAGTCGTACCGGTCGGAATCGTCGAAGAAAAGGTCCGACAGTACCGCTTGTCGCTGGCCAATCCGATGGAAGTTCGCAAGCTGGCTCAACTGCTCGAAGTCGATGTCGTGGTCATCGGTGCTGTCACCGATTATTCGATCTATTATCCGCCGCGATGCGCGATGCAAGTCGAATGGTATGCGGCAAACCCCGGCTTTCATCCAATTCCGGTCGGCTATGGCCTGCCGTGGGGAACCACCGAAGAAGAATGCATTCCCGGCCCGTTGGTGTTAGAGACCGAGATGGGTTTGGCTCGCGAGCAGCTTAAGACGCAAACGCCCGAGTTTTCGCGCAATGCGCTGGCACCGATTCAATCTAGCGGCGAACGACCCAAGTCCGGCGGACTGATGGCCATGCTCGAAGGTCGTGACAAGCCGAAAACCGGTCTGCCGGCAACCGATCAAAACCGCGGCGGCGGCCCAGCGAATCAGGATCGCACCGCGCGCGAGCCCAAGCAGTACGACATCCGCAAGATTTCGCATGAGGAGACGCACTCTGTACTAGCTCAGAGCGCCGGCGTTCCGGCGGGGAGTGCGCCGGCTCGGAGCCCCGTCGTCCCGATGGGGGATACCAGCGTCGGGGACGACGCGGCTCTCAAGGGGCCAAGCGGATTGGTCAGTGCTGTAGGGGCCGATTTGCCGGTCGATTGGCCCGATCCGCGCGGGCTAGTACCACCGCCCCCTTCGGCGCAGCGGCCCGTCAGTCAGCCGACGTACGAGCCGGTGCTGCGGCACACGCGCACTTATAACGGTCATGACGTTAATTTCACCACGGCGCTTGAGAGTTATGCGTATTTTCGCGACGACGCTCGGGTCGGCGGCTGGCAGTCTTATCTACAACGGAGCGACGACTTTATTCGCTTCTGCTGTCACATGCATCTCACCGAAATGTTGACGGCGCGCGGCGGAGCGGGCGAAACCCGAGTGGTGTGGCGATGGTCAAATCGCCGATAACGAAATTGGGTCGGAGTTGGCCGATTCAACAGTTCGTTCAGTCATGACGGATCACTCGCGTATTCACGACGCCAGAGGGTCTGCCTTGTAGGGGAGCACACCGGACGTGTCGCAGCAGGACATCAATGTTTTGGCGTTGGTCAAGGGTACGGAGCGTTACATCTTTCTGTTCGACGACCAAAGTCGAGCCGAAGCCCTGCGCGTGTTGGGCCGATATGCATCGAACCCCGAGCTGAGCTTCACCTGGTACGATGCCGCGGTGCTGAGTCAGAAGATTCGCCAAGCCGTCGTCAACCCGCCGAAGCCGCACTTCATCACCAAGCGCCGCTTCGATGTGCCGCTGACACCGGATCGCGACGAACGCACGGGGTGAGCAGCGGAGTGAGAATACTGCTCCGCCAACTCCATCAGCCCCCGGCTTCGCCGGGGGACCGAATGCTGTTAGGGTTCGGCTCGAATACAATCGCCGACAGTCCGCGGGCTACGTCTCCCGGCGAAGCCGGGGACTGAAGCGACAACCACCCCATGCAACAAGCCATCGCACGGTTTCTGCAGTATCTTAAGGTCGAGCGAAATGCCTCGGACCTGACGATCAAGAGTTACCGCGAGGATTTGACGCATCTGACCAACTTCTTCACGGAGCAGGGGGGATTGCCCGCGGCCGGCGATATCAACACGTTCGATCTGCGCGGCTATGTCGCCACGTTGCACGACGCCGGTTACGCCAAAACCACGATCGCCCGTCGATTGGCCTCGCTGCGCAGCTTCTTTCGTTTCGGCCAACGCGACGGTTGGGCCAACAGCAATCCGGCTCGCCCGCTGCGAAATCCGCGGAAGGGCAGGAATCTGCCGCATTTTTTGTCAACCGAGCAAATCGGCACGCTGTTGGAAGCGCCGCCGGGTGAAGGCATGGGCCTGCGCGACCGAGCGATTCTGGAAACCATGTATTCGGCCGGCTTGCGCGTCAGCGAAGTGGTCGGTCTGAATGATGAGGACTTCGATCAGGCGGCCGGCATTTTGCGTATTCGCGGCAAAGGCAAACGCGAACGGCTCTCGCCTATCGGGTCGTTTGCCGCCAAGGCTCTCAACCACTGGCTGCGGATTCGCAAAGTGGCCGGCACCGGAAGCAATCCGGCACGCATCGGTGGCATGACGCCGGTGTTTGTCAATAAATTTGGCAAGCGGCTGACGACGCGCAGCGTGGGGCGCATGCTCGAAAAGTATTTGAAGCTGAACGGCTTAGATCTGACGACCACTCCGCATACGCTGCGGCATAGTTTTGCCACGCATTTGCTCGACCGCGGTGCCGACATTCGCAGCGTGCAAGAACTGCTAGGGCATAAGAGCCTAGTCACGAC
>JAYTAU010000684.1:0-2737 GCA_043737375.1 Planctomycetia bacterium | reverse complement strand
CGCGCGGCGGCGCGACCGAGCAGGCCGACCAGTCGAACCTGTTGGTAGCGCGGCAATCGCCCGGGTTTGTATTTGCCAAGGAACTGATCGGCGACATGTTGGATCGACGCGGCGACGGGGTGATGCTCGACTTTACGCAAGCCTCGGTCGCCGTCAAGTATCAGATCGACGGCGTCTGGCATGACCTGCCGCCGAAAGATCGTCCGACAGGCGACCCGCTGTTGGCAGTGCTGAAGCGGATCGCCGCGAAAAACGATACCGAACGTCGCGTTAAACAAGAAGGCACGTTTGGTATTGAGTACCAAGGGCAAAAATACGACGCCCGCATCGTCAGTCAAGGGGTTGAGACCGGCGAACGCGCGGTGCTTTTCGTCGAAGACAAGCGCGTGCTGTTCAAAACATTCGCCGAGATCGGGTTGCGCCAAAAACTGATCGAACAAATCAAGGAAAAACTCGGCGAACCGAAGGGCTTTGTGTTGTTGTCGGCCATGCCTGCCAACGGACTTTCGACGTTGTTCAATGTGGCGCTACGCGAGTCGGATCGTTACATGCGCGACTTCGCTTCGATCGAAGAAGCAACCAAGCGCGAGCGCGAAGTCGAGAACGTGCACGTGCATACGTATAGCACGGCAGCGGGCGAAACGCCGATGACCAAACTTCCCGACATCTTTCGGACCTATCCTAATGTTTATGTAATTCGCGACTTGTATGATGCCTCGACTACGTCGGCTCTGCTCGAACAAATTCCCGAAGATCGACTGATTATTGCCAGCAACCGAGCCAAGGAAACAGTCGAGGCGTTATTGCGCGTGCTGATGCTCAAAGTCGCCGCGAAAGATTTTGCGCCGGCGGTGAGTTGTGTCGTCAATATGCGATTGATCCGCAAGCTGTGCGACACCTGCAAAGAAGCCTATACGCCGCCGCCCGAGATCCTGCGACAACTCGGTCCGGCGGGTGCGAAAATCGAGGCGCTGTATCGCCCTCCGTCGAATATCCCGGCTCCCAACGAGAAGCCCAAGCCGCCTTGCGAGAAATGCGCGGGGATCGGCTACCTGGGCCGCACGGGCCTGTTCGAAGTGTTGGTGTTGGACGATACCGTTCGACAAACGTTGATCGCGAACCCCAAGCTCGACGCCTTGCGATTGGCCGCGCGCAAAGCGGGTATGCGAAGTATGCAAGAAGAAGGAATTTTGTTGGTCGCCCGCGGAGTCACCTCGCTGCCGGAACTGATGCGGGTGTTGAAACTCTAGCAGGTGAGTGTTCAGTTTTCAGTGTTCAGTTTTACTTCGCAGTTTGAGGATCGTATTGAATACTCGCGTTCTAAGCCTCAAACCCCTAGTCCCAGACCTCCAGCCCGCGACTCAATGTACCTAACGCTGTTACTCGTCGTGATCTTTCTGGCCTGTCTGTTGATGTCGCTCATCAGCGGCTTGTGGGGCAATGTGATTTCGTTATTCAACGTCATCACGGCGGCGCTGTTGGCGACAAACTATTACGAACCGTTGGCCAACTATCTGGACTCTCAAGCGCCCAGCTACACCTACTTGTGGGACTTCGTCAGTATCTGGTTTCTGTTTGCCGCTATTTGCGGTATTCTGCGTGCCGTCACCGACAAAGTTTCAACGGTAAAAGTTCGCTTTAAAAAGCCGGTTGAACTGGCCGGCGGCTTGTTCTTCGGGGCCTGGATCGGCTGGATCATGATTTCGTTTACGTTGTTTTCGCTGCACACCGCGCCGCTGGCGAGAAACTTCATGGACGGCGCATTTCAACCCGCTCCCGGCGATCACATGTTCATGGGCATCGGGCCCGATAGAAAATGGATGGCATTCGTTCACACGCTGTCACTTTCCACCGGCCCGCTCGCGACCGGCGATAGTCCGAAAGAAGCCTTCGACCCCAATGGCGAATTCATCATTAAATATGGTCAGCGTCGCACAGCGTTCGAAAAAGAACCTGATCTGCGAGTCAATAAGAAGTAAGAGCGGCAATGAACAGGAGGTTTTCTCGTTCCCACGCTCCGCTTGGGAACGGTCGCGCGGTCGCTCCGTGGCTTTCGTACGAATGCTTGAATTGTCGGACGGTTAAATCGTGGGACAGTAATCACAAAAGACGCGGAGCGTCCAACTGGACATTCCCACGCGGAGCGTAGGAACGAGGGACGAACACATCTCTGTTGCCTCTGCTGCCTTCTGTTCAATTTTTGCTTTTGATTGTGAGATGCTTTAATGATAGCCGACGAAGCGGTTTCTCAGATCGCCGACGACAATTATCACGCCCTCAGTTCGCTGGCGATTGCCGCGCTGGTGTTCGGCTTGCTGTCGGCTCTGGCCTTTGCGCACCCGCTGTTGTGGTTTGTGCCGATCGTAGCCGTGGCCCTGAGTATCGCAGCACTGTTGAGAATTCAGCGCTCGTCGGGTGAACTGGTCGGACGCCGGGCCGCAATGATCGGGCTGGGCTTGGCGATTCTGTTTGGTCTGGCCGCGCCGACGCGAACGCTCTCTCGGCAATGGTGGCTCGCCGCTCGAGCACGGACGGTAGCAAATCAGTTCTTCGAATTACTGAGTGAGCGCAACGGCCTAGCCGCGCACCAATTGACGCTTCGTGCGGATATGCGCATGGGAACCGATGTCGATCTCGCTCCACTTTACGATCAAAACAAAGACGTTAAAGACAAGTACGCCGAGTTCATTTCCCAACAGCCGATGGCGATGTTGATGTCGGCGGGCGCAGATTCACA
>JAYTAU010000683.1:0-6793 GCA_043737375.1 Planctomycetia bacterium | reverse complement strand
CCGTGGTTCTGTAGTTCGATTTGGCCCGTCGGATAGATCGGTTTTTCGCGCTCCCAATAGTTCTCTAGGGTCACGTTGTCGGTCACCAGCTGGTCGTTGAGATGCACCGCGACTTTCTCGCCGACCATTTTGATTTTGAAGGTATTCCATTCGCCAATCGGCTTGTCGGCCGTCAGCTTTGGCTTTGCGGGATTTTTCTGATTGTTGTACAGTCCGCCCGAGCCGATGTTCTGCAGTGCCGGATCCCAAATTTGCACCTGTGGGCTGCCGCGCAGATAAATGCCGCTGTCGCCCTTGGCCTCGATCTTCCAATCGACGAGCATCTCAAAGTCGCCGTAGTCTTTCGCGGTGCAGAGCGACTGACCGCCCTTCTGACCGTCGAAGATCAACACTCCGTTTTCAACCCGCCAATGTTTACGCATCACTTCGTCGGCCGACTTTTGTGCCTTCGCCAGTTCATCAGCCGATATTTCCGCGCGTTTGATCGGATTGGACACCAGCCCTTTCCAGCCGGTTAGATCTTTGCCGTTGAACAGGGACGTGTAACCGTCGGGCGGTGAGTTGTCGGCGGCGAGGGGCGCGGAAAGCATCGACACACTCAGCAGCAGTGCGATTGCCAGAAGGATTCGTGTGGTCATTGAATTGGTGTCCGGCAAGAAGGGTCAATAAACGCAGCCGATGGCTGCGGCTTTACGGAAGGAAAGTTCATTGACTGCCGTAGAAGCTCAAGCTTTATCAGAGCGCGATCCTAAGCGAAGCACACCCTCACCGCTCGTCCCTCGCTGCCTCTCCCAAAGGGAGAGGGGTTGCACGATTTTATTTCTTGACCGTGACTTTCACCGGTTCGTCAAAATTCGCATCGTGGGCGTTCATCTGTTCAACGGTCGATTCGCCCGCTTGCACCCAAACGCGGTAGTTGAGTTCCAGCGGTCGGTCTGGCGTAAGCGTGTACTGAAAATATGAGCCAAACCGGCCATAATCGCGCTCGCTAAAACGGGCTTCTTTCGGGTTCTCGGGCCGGTCGAGATATCCCACCGTGTATCGCTGCTCGCCCAGCACAAAGCTCATTGCGTTCCAATCGAGATCGACGTGTTCTTTCTGCCCGGGCCAGTTGCGAGTTTCGCCCGGTTTGCCTTGTCCATCGGGACGCAGGTAATAAGTCTGCTTGGCGGTTTTGTCGTTCACTTCGTTGCTGGCACGAAAATGAAAGCCGGCATGTTGGGGATCGCCGTCCAGCTTGACTTCGCCCTTGACCGGCCGCACGCTCGACGCGAACTCGATCAGCGTGCCGCCCGGCACGTTGTAGACGGTCAGCTCGCGGTCTTCGTTGGCAAAAACTTCTTTGCCCTTGCCGTGCCAGTTGATGGCGATGAGGTGCCGACCCAAGACCGATCCGGCTTCCTCGGTGACAAATCGCTCGTGCGATTGATGTGCGTCCTTGCCGTGCCAAATATCGACCGACTTGCCCTCGTAGTTGACTTTGTTAAAGCCAAGGAACAAACCACGATGGTGGGTGTACCGGCCGCCATGCCCCTTGGTGATGATCTGTTTGCCCATTGGATCGTACACATGGTGAAAGACTTTGAACGTCTCTTCGCGGCGTGCCGCGCTCGAATCGTCCATCGTTTCGTGCATGTAGCGGAGCACGGGGCGATCGCCGTATCGCAATTCTTTATGCTTGCCCTCTTCCGCATGCCAGGCGAATACGTCGCTCACGGTCTTGTGACCCGGCTGAATGATTCCGACATACGAAGCCGTTTTGCCGGCCTTCAGGTCGCGTAAGATAAAATTGATTTCGTAGTCGGCGTGCGTGGCTTTGGGTTTGTTAACTGATGGCTTCAGCATGCCGGATTTGGTGACTTGCGCGATCACGGGTTGGCCGTCGGCCGATTTAAGATCGCACGCGAAGTGATCATTGATCGGCAAATTAACCATGACATTGACCGGCACGTTGACGCGGTCGAGTTTACCGGCGTCGACGGTAAATTCGACGGGTAGTGTCTCGGCCAAAAGATCGCCGGTAAACAATAACGTGGTCGCAATAGACAGACACAAAACTCGCGCGCAAATAGTATGCATGGCAAACAAGAGTCCTTCGGGGTTGTTCGATTGCAGACGCCGCCGACTGATGGGGATTGACTGCGACCGGATAAGGTCAGCATAGTCGGCGGCGCAGCGGCGCTCAACAAATTGACGTACTACAGGTGAAATGGCCGCGAATGGATGCGAATCAGAATGAATTGCGTGTCATGCCCACGGCTTGCGCGGAACCATTCAAGACAGTATTTCCGACGACAACATGAAGCATCGTGGCGGATTCTCCATGCCCACTCAGGGCAGTGGGCATGGCACCCCGCAGAGCTAAACCGCAAGCGCGGCTCATTCGATTTACGCTGTTCGCGCACGAATAGCTGTTCGATTTCCAGTCTTCGCTCCCCGATCCTTCATACCGCAACCGGCGAATCGCAAACAAACGACTCGGCCAAAATGTCGATCTCTTCGCGCACCTGCTCGAACGGCGAACTGAACGGGCTGGCCAACGACGAGCAATCCCCAAAGCTGATGCCCAACGCGCGGGCGGCCTGCACCGCGGCGCTGCGCGGATCGACGACCGACAAGCGATTGACGGCGTCGATGATCGGCACGCTATCGATATTCGGCGGCTGATAGCAGATCATTTCGCCAAAGCGGCGATGATGGACCAAGCGCACGGCATGCGCGCCGAATTGCGTGGCCAACACGCGATCGAATGTCGTCGGGTGACCGCCGCGTTGCAAATGGCCCAACACAACGCAACGCACTTCGCGATGCAGCCGGTTCTGGATTTCCTGAGCTACGACCTGGCCGATGCCACCCAGCTTCATCTGTTGTTTTGCTTGATTTCGTTCTTCACCGACAAACCCGCCGGTCGGCAGCCGAGCCCCTTCGGCGACCACAACAAGGGTGAAACGCTTACCTTGGCTGTCGCGGTCGAGAATCTTGTGGCAAATATTATCGAACGACCAGTCAATTTCGGGAATCAAAATCACGTCGCCGCCGCCGGCAATACCCGCGTGCAATGCTATCCAGCCTGCGTGGCGACCCATCACTTCGAGGACCATAATCCGTTCGTGGCTGGCGGCGGTCGTATGCAGCCGATCGAGAGCATCGGTCGCGCAGGCCACGGCGCTATCGAAGCCGAAGGTAAAAGCCGTCGCTGAAAGATCGTTGTCGATGGTCTTGGGCACTCCGACAACCGGAATGCCAAATTCGTGAAACTGTTGGGCAATGGCCAACGAGCCGTCGCCGCCGACACAGATCAGCCCGGATAGTTCGAGCTGTTCGCAAGTCGTGCGCGAGGCGGCGAGCAATTCGATGTCGATCTCGACGCGATCGTTGACCCCGGACACGGCGACAAAGCGGCCCTTGTTGGTCGAGCCGAGAATCGTGCCCCCTTGGGTCAGAATGCCCGAGGTATTTTTGTTGTTCAGCGGCATGTAGCTGACGGGGTCGACCAGGCCTTCATAGCCCTTGAGAAAGCCGACGCAATCGTAACCGAGTTGCGTGCCGGCTTTCACGGCGCCGCGAATGACCGCGTTCAGGCCGGGACAATCGCCGCCGCTGGTCAAAATACCGATGCGTTTCATGGGGGAAGGGGAGTGAGGGATATAGGAGGTGGGATGTAGGGTGGGCGGAAATACAAGCTCGAAGCGGGAGCAATCGCGGCACCGAAGAAAGGTAGCTCGCCGTTTGTTGTTTGACGAAATATTGGCTTCGCACTTGTCGCTTGGTTATGCTTGTTCGAGGTCGCACCGGGGGATCTGTGCGACTGACGCCGCGAGAATTTGGATTCATGCTTACTTTTCCGATGCTCGCGGTCCTGCCGATTTTTCCGCGCTGCGTTTTTCCCGCCTCGTTACTTTTGTGGAGTGCCTAAGCTATGTCGAAGTTGCTCAATCGCTGGTGCGCCGTAGCAGTCGCCGGTCTGTTAGGAATGTCGAATTCGGTTGTCTTGTCGCAAGATACCGCGGCGACCAAGGACGCACCGATCAAAGAAGCTGTGAAATCGAAGGACGTCGTTAAGACCAAAGACGTGGCAAAAGATACCGTTAAGGCCGAGACGACCAGCGAGAAAAAAGAAAATGCGGCGATCAAACCCACTCCGAAAGATGCCAACTGGGTCAAGCGTCACGAAGGTTTCAACGAGCGGATCAAAAAGGGCGATGTCGATCTACTGTTCATCGGCGACTCGATCACCGATGCCTGGAGTGGACCTGGTAATGAAGCTTGGGCCAAGCATTGGGCTCCGCGCAAGGCCGTCAACCTGGGCATCGGCGGCGATCGCACGCAACATGTGCTGTGGCGCCTGGAAAACGGCAACGTCGACGGCATCAAGCCGAAACTGGCGGTGCTGATGATCGGTACGAACAACAGCAACGGCAACGATCACACGGGCGAAGAGATCGGCGCGGGTATTAAAGCGATCGTTGCCAAGCTGCGCGAGAAACTGCCCGAGACCAAAGTGCTAGTCCTGGCTGTTTTTCCGCGCGGCGAGAAGCCCAATCCTCAGCGAGAGAAGAACGCCAAGGCGAGCGAGATTGCCGCCGGCGCGGCCGACAACAAGATGGTGTACTTCATGGACATCGGCCCGAAGTTCATGGAAGCCGACGGCACGATCAAGCGCGAGATCATGCCGGACGTACTGCATCTTTCGTCCAAGGCCTACGATATTTGGGCCGAAGCCATCGAGCCGAAAGTCGCCGAACTAATGGGCGAGAAGAAGTAACGCGATTGATTTTGACCGCAAGCAAGATTCGACCTTAAGCCGATCCATTGCAATGGGTCGGCTTGAGGCGGTCTGGGTATCGAGCTTTTATACTCGCAACGTCGCCCTATCGCCTCAGCAGATTTTTTACGCCCAGGCCGGCGATGATTCGCAGCGCGTTGACGGCTTCTTTGCCGTTGATTTTCGAGACGCCCCGTTCGCGATCGGCAAACACGATTGGTGTTTCGGCAATGCGCGCCCCGGCCCGTTTGAGCATCCACAGAATTTCTTCTTGGAACGAGTACCCTCGCGATTGAATAGCATCGAGCGACAATTTTTCGAGCATACTGACTCGATAACAGCGATAGCCGCCGCTGCAATCGCGCGTGTGCAGACCCAAGCACCAGCGAGCATAGGTATTCACACCCTGGCTCATGAGTTTGCGACGCAGCGGCCAACCCACGGTCCCGCCGCCGGGAACATATCGCGAGCCGATCATGCAGTCGACCGGCGTTGACACTCCTTGACCTACGACGGGTAGCTGGGTGCCATGCCCACTGCCCTGAGAGGGCATGTTCGTTGGCTCATCGCTTTCAGCGTTAGCCATGAAATGAAGTTTATCGGCAGGATCCATGCCTGCGATCATCGCCGGCAAGTACCGCGGATGATGACTGAAGTCGGCATCCATGTTCAGCACGTGCCGGTAGCCATGCTCGATGGCATACTTCATGCCGGCAACGATTGCCGTGCCGAGCCCTTGCTTGCCTGCTCGGTGCAAGCAACGCACACGATGGTCCTCGACTGCTCGCGAGTCGCACCACACTCCGGTGCCATCGGGCGAGTTGTCGTCGACGACCAAGAAATCGACTTCAGGGACAATCGCCAGCACCTCGTCCACCAGCCGGGGCAGGTTTTCGATCTCGTTGTAGGTGGCGGTCATGACCAGCGTTTTGCCGGCGGCAGCGCGATCGTCCATGCAGTGTTTCGTTCTAGATCATTGAAGGGCCAGACAACCGGTAACCCGGCCGCCTTGCGATTCGAGTTGACGACGTGCCATCAGCATAACGTCTCGTTCGGTTCGATCTACCCGAACACACAACACCGATGTATCGGCCCAGGCAGCCAGTTGCCCGGCGAGCGGCTGATCGCCGGCATCGGCATACAGCAATAACCAGGGATACTGCCGCCGAATCACGTTGAGAGCCGTATGTAAGCGGGAGGTGTCCACCACGCTTTCGCTGTTATTGCCGCGGCCTAGTAACGACAAGCCCACCAACTGATGTATGCCTAAGTTGTGTTGTGTCGGCCCGTGGGTCGAACAATCGAGCAGACCCGGTAGGTTGGCCAAACCCAATGGAGCAAGTATTTCTTGATCCGGGGTCGCATCCACAACTAGCAGCCCCCGGCGGCAAAGCTGTGTTAATTGCATGGCCAAGGGCCACAGTTCCCGTCCCCAGGCGGTATCACCGCGATTGGGCCAAGCGAGCAGTAATGCCCCGCCTTGAGCGGTCGGTAACAAAGCGTACAGTTGCGCTGCCAGTTCTTGAAACTCGGTGCGCAGTTGCAGCGGTTTTGTGAGGTGGCAAACATCCGTCGGCGGCACGGGCAAACTAGCCGCAACCGAAGGTGGCACGATTAAAATTTTTTCGACGACGACGGCTATTTCCGGCGAAGACGGAATATTGCAATTAGGCTTTTCGTCCCTATCAACTTCTGAAGAGAATTCGAAATTTCCCCTGTCGGCGATTTCACACGTCGGCTGACGTGTTTCGAATACGTTGGGACCCAGTGCCCACTGTGGCGAATGCACCGCCCACAATTTATTGTTGCCGGTTGCTGACGTTGGCCGTTGGTCGTTGATGCTGCAAATGGTAACTAGGGAATCCCGGGAGATCGTCAGAGGATCGAGTACCCCGCCATGTGTTGGCCGGCCCCTGGAAATCGGGCGAAACGGGCCGTACGGCGCTGGAATGATCGCCTGATCGTTCGGCTCGCAGTCGAACGTCCGCAATCGCTGCAACGCTTGAAGCATCAGGCCCATGGTAATGC
>JAYTAU010000682.1:0-2739 GCA_043737375.1 Planctomycetia bacterium | reverse complement strand
CGATCTGAGTGCCGTTCGCATTCCATCCTTAAAATCGACTTGCGGCCGATAGCCGAGCAACCGCTTGGCTTTCTCGATCGAGAAGTCCAAGTTGAGCGTCAGGAATTTAATGCGTCCTCGTGTGAGTAACGGTGCGGTCTCGCGGTTGGTCAACCGAGCAATCCCCTCGCAAACTGCCGTGGCAACGCGGGCAAGCGGCAGCGGCACATGCCCCGGCCGGGGACGACCCAAATAGTCGGCGATGGTGCCGACGAACTCTTCACGCGTCACCAGACGTTCGTCGCGCACGTTGAATGTTTGGCCCAGCGCGGCATCGTTCTCTAGCGACAATAGCACGGCATCGACGAGATTGTCGACATAGGTGTTGTTCAATAATTTTTTGCCATCGCCCAGCAGTTTCATTTTTCCGGCCTGAATTTTTTCGATCAAGCGCGGCAACAAATGCCGATCGCCCGGGCCGTAGATATGGCCAGGCCGCAAAATTACCGCGCGCAAACCTTGGAATTCCATATGTTGTTGCAGCAGCGCCTCGGCTTCGGCCTTGCTACGCGTATATCCATTTAGCCCCGTCATGTCGGCCGGCTCTTGTTCGTCCGTTCCATAATGATGCCGCGCCGAATAAACACCCTGGGAGCTGATTTGCACCCACCGTTGCAAACGGCCCTCGCGATGCGCGGCAGTCAACAAGTGTTCAAGTGAAAACACGTTGATGGCGCGATACTTTTCGACCGGCCCCCAATCACCGACATGCGCCGCGGCATGAACGACGTAGTCGACTCCGACCAGCGCCGCAGGCAGTGTTTCCGGCGCAGCCAAATCGCCGGTGAATTGCGATAAATCGGGAATGCCGGCCAGCGAGGGCTCAGGTTTGCGAACCAACGCGCGAACCTGATAGCCCGCGTCGATCGCTCTGCGCGCGACCAGGTTTCCGACCATGCCCGTGGCACCGGTGACGAGCAGCAGACCTTTCGACATTTGGCGCACCCTAGGCGATTTCAAGGATTCGAGTTAAATCATGCTAATTCGCCATCCGTGGACACACAATACTTGCAACACGTATGCGATCAAATCAACAATATCAGACAACCCCAGATCACTAATTCCTGAATAGTCGATATAGATCGCATTGATAAGCAGTCTCCGCAGCAATTTAAGTATGTAACACAGCCATGTCGGAATCCTCGTCCAAGTTCCTCAATGTTGTCACCGGCGCTACCGGCTTGATAGGTAGCCACTTGGTCGAGCAACTCGTGCACAGCGGACGATCGGTGCGAGCCCTCGTGCGAGTCGCCAGCGATACCCGATTCCTCACATCACTTGGCGTGGAATTGGCGTACGCCGATCTTAACGATGCTGATGCAGTATCCAAAGGAATCAATGGTGCCGCAACGGTCTTTCATTGTGCGTCGCGGATGTACGATTGGGGACCGTGGAGCCAATTCCAAACCGAGATATTGAATACGACTCGCAATGTGTTGCTGGCTTGCCGACACGCAAATGTCCGGCGCGTGGTACATATCAGTTCGATGGCGGCCTACGGTCGGCCGAAAATCGGCCGGCGCGAAATTACCGAGAACGAACCGCTGGCTCAACGTCTGTGGGTCGGCGATCACTACTGCCGGGCTAAAGCGATCTCCGAACAAATCGCCCGCGAGAATTTCCCACAGGTGACGATTATTCGCCCCACATGGACCTATGGGCCGCGCGAGCGCAACTCGTTTCCGCGCGTGTTCCGCGCTTTGAAAAATGGCAAAGCGATGCTAATCGGCTCGGGCGACAATTTGTTGAACCTGATCCACGCCGGCGACGTGGCGCGCGGATGTATTATGGCGGTCGCAAATCCGGTCGCCGTGGGCGAAGTTTATCATCTTGCGGGCGAGCAACTAATTTCCCAGCGTCGATTTTACGAGATACTATCGCAAGAGTTGGGTTGTGCGCCCGTCAATCGTCGCGTGCCATTGCGACTTGCGTTTGCCGCCGGGTGGACGTTAGAAGTTCTAGCTCGGGCGTTGCATCGCCCGCGGCCGTTTATTACCCGACATGGCGTCTCGGTAATTAGCCGTCCGGCAGCGTTCAGCGCGGCCAAAGCGCGGCGCGACCTGAGCTGGCGAGCCGAAATCGATCCCGAGGATGGCCTGCGTGCGATGGTGCGCTGGTTTATCGATCAGGGTGCGATTGATAATCTCCCGCAAGCATCGACAATCGAATCACCTAACTAACGTCGAACTTTTCGAAGTCATTGCGACAGCCTTGCGAACCGGGCAATCACCTCGGCTCGATCTAAAAATGGACTACGGCCGCGTTGTTCCAATTCGTGAACGATTCGAATGACTTCCCGATTGAACTGAGCAGCCACTCGATGTTCGTCGGCCAAGCGCACCAACTCGCCGCAGATAAAATCGATCTCGGTCTTGCGGGCCCGAGCCAAATCCTGATGCACGGAAAATAAAATCGGCTTGCGATTGAATCGACGATTGGCAATCGTGCGTGCTAGAAAGCCGAGCATCGGCACATCGAGTACCCGTAAAAATCTGCGGAATTTGTAAACGTCCGGTATGCCCGGTATTACTGAGAGTTTGATCCCAGAGGTTTGATAAACCGTAATGATTTCGTCAATCAAAGGAATCGCAATCGCTACTCTCCAGGGCCGATACAAAACTGCTTCGGTGATGAAATTTGACGACGACAATGCTGCCGCCGAACCGAGTATGTTGATGGCCAACTTATTGTATTGCACTC
>JAYTAU010000681.1:0-16686 GCA_043737375.1 Planctomycetia bacterium | reverse complement strand
CATAAAAGTCACTCGATCGCCGCTGATCTTGAACTGGCCGGGCAGCTCGATCAGTTTCGATCCTTCGCGCCAGCGACCGGCGGTCAGGTAACCCTCGATCTTAGGCTGCTTGCCGGATTGGTCGGCAGGATGCTGAGCGGCGGGTTGTTGCTGCTGAGAGGCAGAGGCACGATCATTTGGTCGATCAATCGCAGAGACTGGCGGCGCGTTGTTCGCGGAATCAGCGGCGAGTGCCATCGCCCACGGATCATTCGAGAACAGCCAGGCGGTCAGCAGCAAACCCCTGTATCGCAGTGTCTTGGAACGCATAACGATCGCGGTATTGCAAAACCGGAAAAGAGATTGGGAAAATCGGATATCAGCCGCCCCCAGGTTTGGGCATGGCCAGGCTATGCAGCACCACGACCGATCCGATCGAAAGCATTGCGTAGCCCAACCAGTCGGGCGGGCGAACGACCTTTCGCGGGATCGGGCCGGCGGCCGGCAGAAACGCAGCTAGTGCTCCCTTTTCGGAATCCGGTAACCGATTGGCCAAAAATCGCGTGGTCTTTTCGTTTAGTGTAAACGTGTCGACCATCCGAAATTGCAAGCCCAACAGCAGCAGCAACACCCCGGCCATGAAGAACTGATTGCGATTGAAATCCACCGCCGCACCTCATACTCAACAGAAACAGATCAAGAAACCGTGTTAGTCATCACATCGTCGCAACTTGCCCAGACTCTATAGATTGCGACAAACAATGCCGAATATGCGGAGTTTGAGCGTAGTACAACGTTTTGAAAACATTCGGTTTCATTGTTTGTTGAATCTGAGTAGAACAACTTCGGCAATCGACGCGGGGGCATTCGGCTACAGCACATTTTCCTAATTTAGCCATTCACCCTTCGTTATTTCGACATTGAGCCTCACCCATTCCTCTTGCCTTCGGCACGTGTTTTTTGCTACAAGCCTGGCGATTCTTAAATGTTCAAATCACGTTCAATTGCCAGTTTTTCGAACGCCCCCTGCGGCCGGAGTTATCCATGCGCGTTATAGGCGTCCTTGCCGAGTGTTGTTTGCTCGGTTGTTTAATAACCGGCATCGCTGCCGCGCAGAGTGTCGCGGCCGAGCAGCAGTTCCCTTATACGGCTTATGTCGGCGCGGCCGATGCTCAACTCCGCTGCGGTCCCGGTCGTAACTTCTATGCTACGCATAAGCTTAGCCCGGGACAGCAGGTCGAAGTCCACCGTCATGGCACTAGCGGTTGGTGCGCCATTCGCCCGCCCGAGGACAGCTTTAGTTGGGTGCGGGCCGATGTGTTGCGCGTCGACAACGAGGGGATCGGCATCGTGTTGAAAGACAAAACCCCCTGTCACGTCGGGAGCGGTCTGGGCGATTTGTGGGATGTCGTGCAGGTCAAATTGAACCGCGGCGAAGAGGTCGAGGTGCTCGACGCCGTGTTACGTGAACCGCCGGGCGAAGGGGACGAAGCCATACGTGAAATGTGGTGTAAAATTGCGCCGCCGTCCGGGGAGTTTCGCTGGATTGAAATCAGTGCGCTGGATCGCGATCGGCCCAGCCCAGGCACTGGCCGAGCCAGTGGCACACTAGCGGCAAGCTCTGACCCATTGAGCGAAACACCTCTCGATCCTCGATCCTCGATCCTCGCCCCTGCTTCAGCCGGTGGAAAAGGCGTCCGATTAACGAGCGCACCGATTAAAACCAACGGCTGGAAGCAAAGCCGCCATCCACTGCCGCGAGAAGACGACCCGCCGATCTCACGGCTGGCTGCCACCCACCGCCACAAAGACTCCGATAGTTACGCTGAGCCGCGATCAGACAACAGTAATGGCGGCAACACCAAGGAAACGGTGACGATCGATGCGGACTTGCCCCGCGCGCGGCCGGAATTTCAAGACGAGATCGAAGCTATCGACTTCGATCTTTCGCAAATCGTGACCGCCGAGCCGGCGAATTGGAACTTTTCGAGTGTTCAGTCCCGCGTCGAAGTTGCGCTCACCAAAGCACAATCCGCACTCGAACGGGGCAAAGTGCGTCTGATTCAAAGTCGAATTGCCAAGTTCGACGACATTCGTCGCCGACAAGTAGGCGCGGCGTCCACATCGAGTTTGCTTGCCACAACGCCGCGCGCGACCCGCACAGCTAGCCCGGCCCCGGCGATTGCTATTTCGGCAGCCAATTCCACGGCCGCCGACGCAGCTAAAACGCCCAGTGTTGATGCGTCGACAAAACCGATTTCTGCGGCTCCGGCAGTGTCAAGCTCGACGCTACCCGGTGCGACCGACGACGCCACGAAATTCGACGGCATCGGCAAGCTGACCAAAGTCGTCTCGCAACGTCCAAATGCTCCCAAGTATGCGCTGGTCAACGGTACGAACGAAGTGGTCTCGTTCGTAACTCCGGCAGCGGGCGTCAATCTGCAAGCCTTCGAAGGGCAATATGTTGGTGTGACCGGGCAACGGGGTTATATGCCCGAGCTGAAAAAGCCTCACGTCACGGCGCTGCGCATCTCGCCGGTCGAGAGCGGAGGTGTGTTGGAGATCGGTCGCACCGACGCAACGCGACGACGCTAATCCCCAAAGTCTAGAGTCGGCGTTTTGAGAAGTCGCGCGGGGCCGTTCTTCAAACCCATAACCCGAAGTCTCAAACCTCCGGCCTCAAGTCTCTACTCTCAAATCCCAAGCTTCGCCGCTCACTTCTTCACCTGCCGTTCCAGCTCGCGCGTCTGCGACCGAACATCGCCAAAGCGGCTCGGCCAATCGCGCCGGTCGATCTGTCGAATGGTATCGCGAACGTTGTCCCATTGCTTAAGCTGGACCTGCGCCGAGGCTAATTTCAATAGCCCGGTCGGCTCGAGCTTGCGAATCTCGGCCACGCGTTGCCAGTGCGTCGCCGCCTCGGGCCAGCGGCTTTGATTCTGGCGAATCTCGGCCAGCATGGCGTGGCTTTCCGACTCGTTGGGCAGCATTTCGACAATGGAAGTGACGGCTCGTTCGGCTTGGTCTTTCAATTCGAGTGCCTGAAAACGTTCGGACAGATCCTTGTACAAGGCGATGTCGCGACGGGCGAGCTGCACCGATTCGAACAGTTGCTCGATCGCGGCTTGCTTGTCGCCTGATTCATCAAATGCCTTGACCAACGCGCGATGCGTTTCGCTATCGTTGGGCTGTGTTTCGACCGCAAGTTTTAGCTGCGCAATCGCGTTGGCATATTGCTTACGAGTGAGGAACACGTTGCCCAGCGCCTTGCGCACAATCGCATTCTCCAGCCCTGTGTCGGCAACTTGCTTGTCCAGCGTCTTGACATAGGCATCGAGGTCCGGCGACTTTTCAAGCACTTCCCGCAATGAGTTCAATGCATGCGTACGATTCACGGTATCCTTACCCCAGGCGACAATCGCGGCCCCGGCGGCATCGACCGCTGCGGCGGTATTTTTCAATCCGGCAAAAGCCTGCGCCAGGCCGGTGTAATAATGCGACAAGGTGCCATTGCCAACGCCTCGATTCGGCGCGGTCCGTTCATGCAGCGGAATCAGTTCTTTGTAGTAGGTCACGGATTGTTCGAACAACTCGTTTTGCAGCGTGCTGGCCGCCAGCGCCGCCATAGCCGACTCGTTCCAGCGATCCTTTTGATGGAAGAACTCGTCGGTGTCTTTCAATAATGCCAACAGTTTGGCCGATTGCTGCGTGTGAAAATAGGCGTGCATCAGTTGCGTGCGATACGTCATATTTTCAGGCCGCTTCTCCACCAGGGGCAACAAAATGGCGATCGACGGTTGAAATCGTTTCCGTTCGTGCATGAAATTGACGAGCTGCGCTTGCCCGGTTTCGCCAAGCACTTTGCGATCGTGCGCGGCCAGCAGAATATCGATCGCGCGATCGTACTTTTCAAGCCCGTGGTACAAATACGCGGCGACGTACAAAGTTTGCGACGAGGACTTCATGTTTTTTTCGAGCACTTCTTCGGCGACCAGCATGAACTCGCGTTCCTTTTCGGCCCAGTAGTAGTTGTGGTGCTTGGCGTAGATACTGCGATTCCGGCTTTGCATCGACTGCAAATCCCAACGCAATTCGTCGGTGACGATTTTTAGCAGGCGCGGTTCTAAATCGCCGAGCAGTTTGACTTCCGTCCGCCAATGACCCAAGTAAGACGCATGCTGTTGCCAACCGTCTTGCCCCTGATAGCGCAACCAACGCGGTTCCTTTTCGATCCGCTCGATCAAAAATGCCAACCCTTCGCGGGCATCGATTACTTCGCGCAAAGTGGACGCAACTTGCGAGACGATGCTTTGTTGATTGTTGACCTGTCGCTTAAGCATTTCCGGCAAGCGATCGAAAGCGAAGCGACGCAGATCATCACCAACGCCGGAGAGATTATGGTTTTTTGCGGTGCGATAGATGGCGCATAAGGTGTTGATCAAGTTGTAAAGATGGTTCTGGTCCGTGGACTTGAGTTCGCCGATCAGTTGCTTCTCGACGGCGTTGTACAGCTTTTGTCCCTTGCCCAATGAGACTTGTCCGTCGTTTCCCAGGGCACTGTTGTAGAGTGAATAGAGTTGCTGTGTCAGCCAGTGGCGCTGCTGTGCGTTCGCGGGAGTTTTAAGTTCGGTTAGGTAAACCCGTTCACCTCGTTCGTACAACTTTTTGCTTTGCAGATATCCGACATAAGTCGACAGCGCGTCGTTGGCCGATTGCGGCAGCACGCCGCCCGAGGCAATGCGAAATTCGGCCAGGGCGCTTTCCAACAGATCGATCGCTTCGTTTTGCATCGAATAACTCCAACGAACGTTGGCCAACCGCTGCGCAATGTAGAGCCGATCGATGGTGCCGGCTTGCTCTTGATTATGCAGAGCTTCGAGGATTCGTCGCTGTTCGGCGGCCAACGGCTTAGCAGCGATTTGCCCTAAATTAGCCAGCAGTTCGGCCATCAGGCGGCGTTCACCGGGAGCCCACAGGGTATCGCCTCCGACAACGGGGCCGCTTGTGGCCCGCTGTAAGGCAGCCACGGCCATTCTGACGTGCGGGTCGGCTTGGTTTTGCAGTTCGGCAGCACGGCGCTCGGCGACCAATTCCAACAGATCGACGGCCCGCCGATCAACATCGGTCTTCGCTTGTTCGCGGACTTTCTTCAAGTGTGCAATCAGTTCGTCGACAGTCGCTTCATCGCGAACTTCCGAAAGCAGTGATTGCATGTTCGAAAGCACTCCGTAGATCCGCAGCGCACTGTGCCCCACGACGCCATCGGCCACGCTCTGCAGCAAGCGAAAATCGCGTGTGTGCTGATAGACCCGCTGCAATTGCCAAAAGTAATTCTGCGGTTGCTCGCTCTTCTTGAAAATTGCGGCGAACACCTGAATCATTTCGGGGTTGATCTCGGCGGGAATTTGATTGTCGCCGCGGTTCCAGGGGTGCATATGCGCGTTGAGTCGGTGCTGCAAACGCCGCTCACCTTCGGCCATCAGCGCATCGATGATTGCTCGCTCGTGTTTCTCTCGCTGGTTTTGCACCTGATACCAATCGGCCAAGGCGCGAAATTCGGCCGCACCCAACTCGTCGGCTTTTTGGACGACTTCGAGTTCGGCAATTGCATCGGCAAAGCGGGCCTGCTCAGCCAGCAAGTATGCCAAGGCCACGCGCCAAGTATTGTCGGCTTGCCTGGCACCGTTCGGCTTTACATCGATCCAGCTTCGCAAATCCTTTTCGATCGAGCGCGGCCGATCCAGCGCGACGAGCAGTCGGTAACGTTGCGTGCGCCAATAGTCGGCGGACTTATCGTCGGCGATGCCTTGGCTGCAATATGTCAATAGGCGATCGATCAACTCGGGCTTGGCGTTCTTGCGCGTCGCCAGATACGACAGTGTGGTGAGGTGACGATTCTTTAGAGCGGCCGCCAGCCAAGCCGCCGCTGTGTCGATCTCACTCGAATCAGGTTTATTGCCGACGACTTCCCAAGCCTCGCCTTCGACCTTGTCCAGATTGCGATCTAAGCGAACATCCAAATACGTCCGTTCGACGGTCATCCAAGCGGCCATTTTACTGCCGTAACGGTCGCGCTCTTTTGATAGCCGATCCGAAATTGCCTCGCGCGCCGATTTGAGCGCCGCGGTTTGCTTGGCGGTCAGTTCGGGTCGGGTCAGTTTCTCGGGATTTTCGACGGCGGCCATCGTCGCTTGTTGTCGAGCGATCACCATCCGATCGGTCAGGCGATGCAGCGCGGCGATTTGCGCATATTGCTTCCAAACCAGCAGTTCTTGCTGCCGAGCTGCCAACTCTTGGGCGGTGAGGGCTTCGGCCAGATCTTTGTCGAGCGGCGGTTCGTCGCCGATCTCGGATAGCAAGGTAAACGCGCGATCCTCGATGGGTTGCTGCCAAGCCTGGTTGAGCAATGCGTTGAACAACTGTTCTCGGTACGCCGGTCGAGAGGCCGGTACGCCCAGCTTGTATTGCAATTCGTGAAACGCCAGCAATTCCGGCCGGCCGATGTGGTTGTTCAAGATCGATACGATGGTGTGGTCCAATGCGTGGCGGAGCTGTTGTTGTGTTTCGATCGCTTCGGCAGCATCTTTGTTTGCGATATCATCGTCACCGCCGATCCAACGTTTTTGCAGCCGATCGGCAAGTGTTTTCCAGGTCGATTTCTCGACAATCGGATCGTTATGTGCGAGCCATTGCACAAACATCGCGATCTGCGCCGGAGAAAGCGTGTCGACTTCAGCCACGAGCCGCGCGGCAACCTCGCGACGAATGGCGCGTGCCTGATCTGTGTGACTAAAGTGACCGCTGGTAATGATTTGCGATGCCAGATGAAGTTGGTCGTTGGTCTTGGCCAATGCGCGGGCCGTGTCGGCCAGCGGTTCGAGCCAACGTTCCTCGATGCGGTTGGCACGCCAAGGCCAGTTCGAGCCCAGCGTCTGTGATACGGCCGCTTGTAGCCGAGCGACGATTTCGGGCGGCATCGGGAACAGCTTAACGGTTTTCTTTTGGTTGCCCTCATTGGCTTTATCGGCGGCAACCGCTTGTTCGATGGCTTTCGCCTGATTAAGTCCAGCGATACGCCCTTCGTTTAGCCAACGCCCAATGACCTTGTTGAACTCATCCTCTTGGTCCGTCTTCAATAGTGCGGTCAAGTACTGCTGGTAGGGTGTCGAACTCGTCGGGTTGAGCGTGAGCCAACTGGCCAAATATTTGGCCATGTCGGCCACACGTCCTTCGTTCTCCAAAAATTGCACGTATTGAGCGCGATATTGGTCCGCTTCATACGGCAGTAGTTCCAGCGATTTATCCGCCAAAAGCTGATCAATCCGGGTGTAAGCGGTTTCGAACTCGCCGCGTTGCGACAGTAGGTTCAAATACTGTGACTGAAGGCTTTGATCGTGGCGATACTGATTGGCCAGCTTGGCGTAAATCGTAAAGCTGGCGTCGGCCTGGCCGGTTTGTTGCAAGTAGTTGGCCCGCTGCGTCAGATATTGTTTTTCACCCTGCTGATAGTCGGACAATTTATCGTAGACCGGCCGCAGTTTTTCCAGCAGAACGAGACTCTCGTTGGCCTGCATGCTTTGATTGGCTTGGTTCAACAGATGAGTGGTGAGTGCCCAAACGTCTCCGGCAGAACTCTTACTCTTCACGGCCTCGGCGGCCAGCCGTTCGGCTTCTTGTTTCAATCGTTTGCGCAACTCGTCATGTCGACGCGAGATCTGATTCACGCTGTCGCGAATCCAACGCAGCCCTGGTTTATCGCCGGTGCTTTTGGCAAAGGCCTCGAAGGCCTTGTTGACTTCGTCCCATTGTTGGGTCGCGGCGTGATACGCCATCAGTGGTAGATGCGTATTGAAGTCGGCCTTGTTATCCAGCAATTGTTGCTTAGCAACACGAACGCTAGGCAGCGGCTCTTCGAGCAGTATTGCTTGCTTGCGCGGTTGCAGTTGCTGGTCGATGGCGGCGGCAATTTTGTCGGCCGAGAGTTCGGCGACTGTAACTTTGATCGCGTTGCTGCGACGTTCTTGATTGTCGAACGTCTCGATTCGTGTCGCCCACCAAGTGCCGGCAACCTGAACAAAATCGCTAAACACCGTCGAGCTACCCGGCTTACCGTCGCTGGTGACCGAAGTTCGCAACAACACATTGCGATTCGTATCGATTAAAAAGCGAATCTGATAGCTGTCGTTATTGGGCAAGCTCATGGTCAGCAAGACACGATCATCGGCCTGCTTGTCCACTGCCACGTTGTAGGCCGCGTAGGCCCGTTCGAGGGAATCGAACGAGTAGTCGCCGCTCGTCACGCTGTAGGCAGTCAAGTCGGTCGGCTTGCCGGCTCGCACGCGCCCGAGCAAAAATCCCGTACTGAATTGGCCGCGATGTTTCGTATCGGCCCATTGAATATTGGTCTGTGAATTGTCGCTGCCATGCCGAGTGAGCCAGCTCTTAGGGGAGATTAGGGCAAGCTCGTTGCTGCGATGCGAGGTGCGTTTTTGGCGAACATCGAATGTTTCAGTTGCGATGTCGACTTGCACTCCGCCGGGCAACTTGGCAAGCTGTTCACGGCGTAGCAGTTTTTGGGCGATGGCGCGCGCCTCGGCAGGCCACCTCGATTTGAATGGCTTCGTCTGCGGTGCCGGGGCATCGGCCAGTGCCGGAAATAGCTGATCGAGCGCATACCATTTGCTGTCGTACGATGGGACGTACGAACTCCCACGGGGTTTGTTAGCCTTGCTTCGTCCCCAGCCGTACATCTGACCGTCTTCGAGGAAGATGGCTTTGGACGTACCATTGGCCAAGGATAGGAGTGGACGACCCGCCTGCAATTCCTTGAACAAGCTGGCCCGTTTCAGACCGCTGACGACATTCTCATCCCATTCGCCTGCGCCCTTGAAATCCAGACTTTTTCGCTCGTCCATGATTCCCCGATCTTCTCTCTCATATGTATCCGCAACTTCGGCACCCAACGAGAAGGGCAACGCGGGACCGTTCACCGGTTCCGCGGCAAACAGAGGTGTCGGCGTCACGTCGCTCGGCAACGCACCGTCGAAGGCAATGTTTTGATTTTCTGATAGCTCCAGCTTCGAGGCATCCGCCAAGTTGAAATAGTCCTTGCCAGATCGAGCCGCAAAGCCGTCGAACATTTTTCCATCCATATCTTCATCGGCAAAGTAGTCCACGGCTCCGCCCAAGGGCATTCCGGCCAAGCTTTCGCTGCGCGACATCACGTCGGTATTTTTGAAAAACCATTCATTGCCGCCGCCAAAGCCGCCGGCACCTTGGCGATCGCCCAAGAATCGATCGCGGTAAGGGTCTTGTTCCTGCGGCTGAAAAATCTGTGGGTTGCGTCCCATGGTCGCCAATTGTCGCAGGACTTGCCGCTGTAGCCCGATGCGCCAGTTGCCGGCGCGTTGCATCTGCTGTTGCTTGAGTTCGAAGTTGACGTTGTCGCGTCCCGTGGCAAAAAATTTCTCGCCGTCGCGCATTTGAAAGCGCCGTTTGACTTTGAATCGCTCGCGATCGGCATCGCTCTCGAGTACCAAGAACGACGTGTACGGCGTCATGATCTGATACTCTTCGGACAGACCGATAATCTCGTCCTGAATTGCCTGGGACGAGCCTTGCGCCAACAGCGCGTCGAGATGCAGCCGGGCCCACAGCCGAGGAATAAAAGAGTTTTCATCGACGTGAATCGTTTGCGAAGCCGCCATTGCCGGCGTTGCTGCCGCTTGTTTCGCGGCGATCGCTGCCTGTTTAGCCGCCGCTTCCAATGAGACTGCCGTGCGGTAGCGCACCGGCTTGCCGTTTAACGTGCCGGTGACAATCACTTCGCCGGCGCTGGATGCCGCGTCGGGCAAGTATCGGCCCAGCACGATCTGTTGTAAACCCGCCGGCAAATTCGGCAACTCTTCGGGATAAACTCTCGCCGCCCGCAAACCGGCAAATTCGATTTTCAAATCGCGAATAGATGGCTGAGCAATCTCGCTGAGTAATTGTCTCGCAATTGCAGTCGCACTGCCGGGACTTTTGCTATCCGCATCGGCCGCGATGCGGCGAACCGAGCCGCCGCCGAGCGATGCGATTGCTTTGAGTACCGCCGACTCGTAGGTACTGCCCGGCGTGACCGCATGAAAGGTTCCTTTGCCCCCATATATTTGTTTGAGTCGATTGGCGAAAGCCACGGGATCGGCGTCGCCCGATGTCGTAATGCCGTCGCCGACATAGATCACCTGCGTATTTTGGCCGACCTTTTCCAGCACTGATTTGAATGCCGCATCCAAATCAGTCCAGCCGAGCGAGCGACGCCGCGACAAAAATTCGCGCGCGGCAGAAATACTTTTCTCGTCGGCGGATTTCGATTGCTGATTGGCCCAATCGCAAGTCACGTCGCAGGTCGCCAAATTGAAGCGGTCTTTCGGCCCGAGCGACGACAGCAACGCCGCGATGAATGCATCTTGTGATGTTCGCAACGAGCGGTCCATCGAACCCGACGTATCGGCAAGAATCAGCAAATCGAGCGGCTCGCCATTGGGTAGGATTTCACGTTCCCAACCGCCGCTGGCCGCAACACCGGTGCCGGTAGGCCCATTTCCACCAGGGGAATTGATTTGCAGCATGAAGTAGCCGTCGCTACCGCGCTGGTGCGGCACGAACACCACCTCGGGCCGCTTCGATTCCAGTTCCACCACGACTTCGAAATCGCGCAGCGGCGTGTACTCTTGCGCCGAAAACTCGAGCTGTGCTGAGTTCTTGGTCTGTTGTTGCCGTGTGGTATGCGTCGGGCTGACGACGCTCTTGAGGCCCAGCGTCGAGCTAAGTTTCACGTCGATCTTTAGTTCGCGCAGCGGGTTCTGTTTCAGCATTTCGCTTTGCAACGCGTAGCTGTAGCGATAGCTATTGCCACGGAGCGGTAAAACCTGGGTGTAGGTAATTTTGATCCGCTTTTCACTATGGGCAAAAATTGGGAAAACGCGGGCCTTGAACAGGTTTCCGCCCGACCATTCCAACAAGCCGGGGTCGCGACGCTCGCGCAGAATCGTTTCATAGATTTCGCGGGCCCGCTGCTTTTCGACCACATCGGCTTCGACCAGTTCGTTGCCGATCCACATTCCGAATCCCGAGATCGATGCATCGGCCGGCAGTGGAAAATAAAATACGCCTTCGAGCTGGCCGTCGGTATGATTGACGAAAGATTCTTCGATGGTGGTCCTAGCGATCTGATCGCGAATATCAACGCTGACTTTGTGATAGCCGACCGTCAGCGGAACATTGCGACCATCGACTTTGGCGATCAGAGAACCGAGCGTTTCATTTTGAATCGAGCCCTTGAAGCCGGCCAACCACTTCGGCTCCTTGGCCACCAGGGTCAGTTTCTCATTTCGAACGCGAAAGATCTTTGTCCCTTCAATGGTTTCGCGCTTGTCGCCGGGCGCTTTGAGAACCAACTTTTTGCCCTTGGGCACGACGACTTCTGCCTCGCCGTTGAGTAAGCGAATCTCGTCAACGGCAGTCAATTCGACCAACGTGCCCGGCCCTAGGATCAGGCTGGTACCGTTGCTCAACCGCGCATGCATCGCGTTGGCACCACGTGTGTCGGTCCGCAGCCAATCGCCCGGCTTGAGCAGCAGCTCGCCGCAGGCGGGGGTCCAGCGTTCGTGGCCCAGTGGTTTGATGGCAGTCGTGCCTTGGGCATCGACAATTTTGCCGATCCGCCCGTCGTCCGTTAGCGTGGCCCCGTCTTCTTTTGCAGTTCCCTGTCGGATGAGAATAGTGACTAGCCCGATCGCGAACAGGGCGAGCAAAAAGACCGCTAAACGTCGCGAAATTTGCACGTTTCGTACTCCGAAAGAGATATTGGAGATGTGTTTGGAGCCGTAGCACTACCTTGGCATACGCTAGGACGACGTTCAAGTAAAGAAAGTTCCCTCGCTTTGTGCTTTAGCGATTTTGCGCGAGGCTTCTACTGATGCGACGGGGCGTTTGAGATCGCGTAAATTTACGGCCCCAACTGTTCGGTTTGGTATACAGCGAACGATTTGTTCTGATACAGCGGCTCAATCGTCAATGGCACAATATCCTCACGTAATTGCACAATCACGTAGTCGGCTCCGAATTGGCCGGCTAACGCGAATAGTCGCGCTCTGCCCAGCGCCGAGTACGATTTGTGCCAACGAAATAATGGGTCGCCGCTATGCGTCGCGTGCAATACATTGATGCGCCGCCACCATTCGACAATGTTGCCGGCGTCCTGAGGAATATCCTTGTGGTTGACCACCTCGGGCCGCTCGGCGTACCAGCGAAAAGTGGCCGTAATCCGCGGGGTCAAGAACAAGTCGTCGGGCTGGCTGTTCGCGGCCGACCAATCACAAACCGCTCGCCAATCGGCGAAATCGATCTTCTTATCGGCGCGGGGCGTGGCCGGCGCGTCGCCCAGCAAAATCGCAACAGGTATATTCGGCCAACTGGTTGCCTGGACCATGCCGATCATTCCGATCAGCAATGCAAACCCGAAGAAGCCGACCGTCCGACTTCGTTGCCAACTTTTTACTGCGGCCAGGCTCGCCAGCAGTGCGACCCCCACCGGCACAAACGCATCGGATGATCGAAACCAGTAGTAACGCATCAACGATGCTAGCAAGTCGCGATCGTCTCGCAGTGCAAACGACAAAGCTAAGCCGACAAGCGCGAACAACAATGTCGCAGAGATAAAGCATCGCAATGAGCCATCGGTAGCGGTTCTTTCTTCCTCCCGACCCCCGATCCCCGACCCCCGTCCCCATTTCGGAACCCACCAAGCTAGCGCCAGCCATGCAACTCCTAGCAGCAAATGACGGCGAATAAACCCCTCGGCAAATCGCTCGGCCGCCAAATGATGATGCAACCGCTCAAACACGTAGATCTGATTGGCTTCGCGAACGATTGCCGGGTCATCGCCCCAGGTGAGTGCCAAGCCATACCAAACGCTGGGTAGCGCCAGTAGCGCGCCAATCATCATCGACGGCAGCATCGATAACAACGTCGGTCGCGCGGCACGGTTTGCGGTTCGGCCGCTCGCGAGCCATGCCAAGCCGGCGGCCAGTAATGCCCAACCGCCGACAAGCACATGCAGCGCCGTCGCCAAGCCCAACAAAATCCAGACTCGCTGCCAACGCCCGCGGACCAGCGCTTCGAGGGCTGCAAAAATCGCCGCGTAAGCAAACCCCTTGGCTTCGACTCCGCCGATAACCCATTCGCCGGCCATATGCATCTGTTCGTTCAAATTCACGAACAGCGCGGCCGATAGCACGGCAATCCAAGGGACCGGCACAATCGACCAACTGAGCCGACGCCATGTCCAGGCGAGCAGTCCCCAGGTCAACCACCGCCCGATGCAAGCCACGGTGGCCATCGGAAAGAGTTGCGTCAGCCAGCCGAACGTCCAATAAAATACCTGATGCGCGTCGGCAGATTCGAGAAAGAAATCACCTGCGCACCAGCTTGGGTCCCAATAATGCCGCGCCTTATTGATGTAGTGTGCCTCGTTCGAATCGGGCACCGGCCAACTGCCATGCAATGCAAAAATCGCCAATATCAGCGTGAATTCGATCATGCCGCAAGCCAGCAGTTTGCCCGCACACGGCGTACGTTGCGTATTCTCGGTCAAGATGGTGAGTTCTGTCATTTGCTTAGCGTAGCGGATGCCGGTTGTTTCGCTCAAGCGCCGTAATTCCTCAATCAATTTTCAGCCTCGGCAAAGCCGGGATTGACGGGTTTGCGCCCCGCTCTCGAATTCCGCAACACACGCTGTTATAACACTCTTGCGACGAGCGGCACCGCCGCGAAGCGTATCGGCCCCGTCAATTCACTCACCGCACCCGAGGCCCCACTTGTGAAAACCTCTTCGCCTGGGCAGACGCTTCGCGATGCGGTCGCCGATTCGACCATTCAAATTCCCGGCGCGTACAATCCGCTGGTCGCACGCCTGGTCGAACGATCAGGCTTCGACGCTGTGTACCTCTCCGGTGCGGCGTTCTCGGCCAGTCAGTTGGCGCTGCCCGACATCGGACTTTTCACGCTGACCGAATTGGTCGCACAAACTAGGCTGATTACCGGCTCGATCGAAATTCCACTAATCGTCGATGCCGATACGGGCTTCGGCGAGCCGATCAACGTTGAGCGAACCGTGCGCGAGCTGGAATCGGCCGGCGCGGCCGCCATTCAAATCGAAGATCAACAACTGCCCAAACGCTGCGGGCATCTATCGGGCAAGACGCTGGTCGATGTCGATGAAATGTGCGCGAAAATTCGCGCTGCGACTGCGGCACGCCGCGATGCAGGCTTGGTCATTATTGCCCGCACCGATGCCCGCGGCGTGACTTCGTTTGACGATGCGCTGGTGCGAGCCCGGGCTTATCTCGATGCCGGGGCCGATTGGATTTTTCCCGAGGCTTTGGCCGATGCGGGTGAGTTCGAAAACTTCAGCCGCGAAATCGACGCGCCGCTGTTGGCCAACATGACCGAGTTCGGCAAAAGCCCGTTGCTCTCGCTCGACACGTTGGCCGACTTCGGTTACGCGGGCGTGTTGTACCCGGTAACGACGTTACGTGTGGCGATGAAGGCGGTCGAAGTGGCGTTGGCACTACTGGCCGACGAAGGGACGCAGCACGAATTGCTCGATGTCATGCAAAGCCGGCAGGAGTTGTACGATCTGTTGGACTACCGCGGGTACGAACAGCGTGATCAGCAGTATTTCGGCGCGAGGTAGGATGTGGGCAATTACGAATTGCAAATTACAAAAGTGTACGACCGCCAGTAATCCGACATCCTATTTCGTCCTTCGTAATTCGTCCTTAAACTTCACGCAGCCACATAACTCAGCAAGAGCAACAACCGATGTCCGACGCACTTTACCGACCCGGTCTCGAAGGTATCATCGCCGGCGAATCGGCCGTCAGTTCGATTCACGACGGCTTGTCGTATCGCGGCTATGCGGTCGAGGAGTTAGCCCGCCATGCCACGTTCGAAGAAGTCGCATATCTGATTTTGCGCGGCGAGTTGCCAAAGGCCGACGAACTACGCGGCTTCGCGCAGCGACTGGCAGCCAACGCACCGGTGCCGGGCCCGGTCATCGAGATGCTGCGTCATATTCCCAACGAGGCCTCGTTGATGGATGTCATGCGCAGCGGGGCGAGTTACTTGGCCCACTGGGATGCCGACACGGCCGACAACTCGCACGAAGCCAACTTGCGCAAGGCCGAGCGTCTGCTCGCCAAAATGCCCGTGGTGTTGGCGGCCCGGCATCGTCTGCGACAAGGCAAAGAGCCGGTCGCGCCGGACAAGCACCGCACGCTGGCCGGAAATCTGCTGTGGATGATCAGCCGTCGCGAGCCGAGCGAAACGCTGATCAAAGCGATGGACGTATCGTTGATTCTCTACGCCGAGCATGAGTTCAACGCCTCGACGTTCACGGCGCGCGTTGTGGTCAGCACGATGTCCGACATGCATTCGGCGGTGACCGCGGCGATTGGCGCATTGAAGGGTCCGCTACATGGCGGGGCCAACGAACGTGTGATGGAGGTGCTGGCTGAGGTCGGCACCGCCGATCGAGCCGAAGCCTGGATTCGCAAAGCATTGGCCGAAAAACGCCGCATCATGGGCTTCGGCCATCGTGTGTACAAAGACGGCGATCCGCGGGCCGCATTCCTCAAACCGCTTTGTGCAGAGTTGGCCGCCGAGACCGGCAACGAAGAAATGGAAGCGATGGCCGACACCATCGAGCGCATCGTGCGCGAGGAAAAAAAGCTGCCGCCGAATCTCGATTGGCCCAGCGCCCGGCTGTACTACTACCTGGGTTTGCCGATCGATTTGTACACGCCGCTGTTCGTCGTCGCGCGGGTGGCGGGCTGGACGGCGCACGTGATCGAACAGCTCGAAAACAACCGCCTGATTCGCCCGTTGGCCAAATACACCGGCGCGGCCAATCGACCTTGGACGCCGATCGAAAGCCGCTAGTTGATTGGCCCTCGTTCTTGCGAATTTTCATTTACGTCGATTCGTATCCATGCGCGGCCAAGAAGCCCCAACAATACCAATCCTAACCCGACGCGTCAGCGAGGAAATGCCTGCAATTGACCGTCTGTCCTCGCTTACGCTTCGGGTTAAGCAAGGGCGGCTATACCTATTATTAGTATTCTCCGTATCGTCTATGACTTTGTGAATCAAGGTTATTCGATGAACCGCTTGAGAATCACCGCGCGATCGACGTTATGATTGAACCCGCGTTCGAAGCCGACGGGAATCGACCGATCGATCAAATAGAACCCGCGATGACGCTTGATCTCACCCGTGTCGCTGCCTAGTTCGGCCCCCAGCTCATACCCGTCGGGATAATTCGTCGCATTGCCGTTGGGCGTAACTTCGAAGAAGCCGACGGTGACCCACACGGCGTACACGTTCGAGCGGGTGGTAACCAAGTTCGAGATTCGCTGGAGAGCCTGATATTTGAACGCCGGGTTCCGGTCGCTGTTGTTGTACTCGTTTTGAGTCGCCAAGGTAAAGTTGAACAGCGGTGTATTTGCGGTATCGGGATTCGCGGTATCCGCGCGCAAGAGCGTGACGTTAACCCCTTTATGTTTCAGTCCGTCGAGCGGCACCATATCGCCGACGGCCGTCGACCGGAATGGATTGGCCATGATCGTGGGCAACGTGCCGCTTTGGGCCAGCATGGATGCC
>JAYTAU010000680.1:0-2751 GCA_043737375.1 Planctomycetia bacterium | reverse complement strand
TTGGCCGATCGCATCGTGCGTCATCAACAATTGCCGATTGAGGTCATCGACGCGGATGTTGCCCGCGTGGGCCAAAACCAAAGTGCCAACACCGGCCGCCGCTAATTCGTACGCTACGACGCCCCCCACGCCGCCGCAACGCGAGATCAACACGCGGGCTTGCTTCAACCGTTGTTGCCCGGTCTCGCCGATCTCCGGCGACCAAATTTGCCACTTATAGCGGGCACGGTCGTCGTCGGTCAGACAAGTTGCGTTGGTTGCGATGTCGTTCGGATGTAGATTGTCTGGACCGGTCATTGGTACGGTTTAAAAGTTTAAGAATTATCAACCGCCTGCGATGGGCGAGAGTAGCGTAATTGTGTCGTTGTCGCGCAGCGCAATCGCATCATCTTGTCGAGCCTGTTGATCGTTCACAAAGATCAACATCGCCGGTTGTATGCAACCGCCGTTCGATAACAACAGCGATCGCAATGGATCGCCGTGTTGCTGGGACAGCGCATTCAGCAGCCCGGCAAGGTCGGCATCATCAGGCAGTTCCACTGTCTCCGAGGCGGTGCCGGCGGAATGTTTTAACTGGGCCATGTATTGAACGTTGATTTTCATGGAGATGATGCTTTAATTTGTCGCAGCCGTATTCAGCGGATTGTCAGCTTGTTGCAGCATCGAGTGCGGCAGTTGTTCACACTCGCCGTTGCTCAACACAAACAATTGATCCGCCAGCCGTCGAGCCTCTTGCCAATTATGCGTGACATGCAGGCAAGTGACCTGCAAATCGAGCTGAAGTTTTTTAAGCAGAAAATACATTTCTTCGCGAGTCGAATCGTCGAGCGCACTGAGCGGTTCATCCAACAGCATGATGCGGGGTGGAAACGACAGCGCCCGACCCAACGCGACCCGTTGTTGTTCGCCGCCGCTCAGCCCCAGCGGGCGACGATCGAGCAGCGGGCGAATGCCGAGCAAATCGGCCAGTTCCGCAACGCGGGTTTCGGTTGCCTGACGATCCCAACGGCGAATGGTCAGTGCAAACTCCAGATGTTCGCGTACGGTCATGGTGGGAAACAAAGCCAAGTCCTGCGGCACGTAAGCAATGCGCCGCTGCGCCGGCGGCAAGCTGGTGACATCTTCGCCATCGAGCAACACCCTTCCGCCGATGATCGGTCGTAACCCGCAAATCGCCTCTAATAATGTCGTCTTGCCCGATCCGGTGCGCCCCATCAAAATGGCGCAGCGACCCGACTCGATCTGCATGGTCAACGGAGGCAGAAGAAATTTGCCCGAACGGACGGCAAGCTGTTCGATGGAAATCATCGTTGCCCTCGCTCACGCGTCAGATCGCGACCCAACAATCGCACCAAGGTCGTCATCACACCGGCGACGACGATCATCAGCAACGATACGGCCACGGCTGCGTTGAGACTGCCGACACTCAGTTCCAGAAACACGGTGGTGGGCAACACTTCGGTCCGCAGTCGCGTGGCCCCGGCGAATACCAAAATCGGTCCAAATTCGCCCAGTGCTCGAGCCCAAGCCAAAGTTGCCGCGGTCACGCTGCCGCGCTGTGCTTGCGGTAATATGACGCGCCAAAATGCTTGGCTGGGGCTACAACCCAGGGTGAGCGCCACTTGTTCGGTTCGCGTCGAGATTTGATCGAACGTGACCCGCATGGTTTGTACGGCAAACGCACAAGACACCGAAAACTGCGCCAAGATCAACCCCGGCACGGCATAGGTAATCTCGGTGTCAAAACGCTCTTGTGCGAAGTGACTGAGCGATTCGCCGGCCGAAGTAAACACCAACGCGGCGTAAATACCAGCAATTCCGGCGACGACAATAGCAGCGCGCGTCCAAAACAGTTTTGCAGGCAAACTGCGAACACGAGTCAGTGGGAACGGCGCGACAAACCACAACACCATCGCGACCAACAACGGCAGCACGACAAACGTCAGCCCGCTGCCCATGTGGTGTTTGGTCAGCGATTCGAGCAGCTTACCGGGCGCGGTTTGAAACAGAATCAGCAGACTTAACCCGATTACCAACGGCGGCAGTACGATCGGAATATCGAGAATCGACTCGACCAAGGCTTTGCCGCGAAAGCGATATCGCGACAGCAAGTACCCCAACGGAATCGCGATCCACAGCGAAAGGATGGCGGTGATCGTACACGAGATCAAGCTGAGGCGGATCGAAGCAACTACTTCGCGCGATTCAAGCGGTTGAATAAACACTCGCAAGAACGACTGCCAAAGCTCGGAGGGTCGCAGCAATTCCTTCAGCGGGATGTCGCTGGCCAAAAAGGCGATGTCGGCTACGATCAGCGATAAAATAAAAACAATGTACGAGCCACCGATTAGGCTCAACGACAGGACAAATGGCAACTGCGACCAATGACGCCGCGCGCGACGAACCTCGCGGATAGCAGTTATTGTTGCGCCGTCCGTTGGCTTAGCATCCGGTCGCAACCCAGGTTGCATCGCGGATTTCATTACCGTGGTTCCACGGTGCCAGTGTTTGACGCTGTGTCTGCGCTCACATGGGATGCAGCCGTTTCCGTCTTACTAACATTAGTCGAGTCGATTGCCGACGAGTCGGAAATCGGCAAAACAGTTTTCGATGAAATGCGTTTCGGAGTTTTGGCTGCGTTCGACCTGGTTAGCGCTGTTGCTAGCTCACTATTCCCCTTCCAGCCGAAGCCCAGAGCCGTGAATCGCGCGGCGGATTCGGACGTTTGCAATCGCTGCAAAAAGCGGTCGG
>JAYTAU010000679.1:0-6824 GCA_043737375.1 Planctomycetia bacterium | reverse complement strand
TTCAAGATCCACTGCTCGACCGGTTCAGCGGCGGTCGCCTGCATCCGCTCGACGGTGTATCGGCCCGCGATATCATGACCACTCTGGTCGTGGCCTTGCATGACGACGACACCGTTCAACAAGCCACGGAGCAGATGTTGCAGGCACAAGTCGGTTCGCTGCCCGTCGTCGATGCACAAGGCATGCTGGTCGGCATCGTCTCGGAAAAAGACCTGATGACCGCGGCGATTTCTCATAATGGCTGGCGACAGACGATTCGCGATGTGATGAAAACCAACGTGGTCTCCTACGAAGGACATGCGCCGGCTAAGGACATCTTCGACTTTTTGTGCCGCGTTTCCATTCGCCGCGTGGTCGTGGTCGAACACGGACGTCCGATCGGCGTGATCAGTCGCGACGGTTTCTTACGTTGGTTCGGCAACTGGGTCGCAACGCAACCCGCCACGCCCGCACTTGCGCCGGCTGACGGCGGTTAACGGCGCGCGGAGCCGGAACCGAGTGTCGACGATTCGAACGACGGACTTCCAGTCCGTCTTCATTGCAGGCCAAAGCTCTCGACGGACCCGAGGTCCGTCCTACAGTGACCACGGCTCGATTCCGGCTTGTCCGAAGAAAACCACTGACAACCAGGGCTGTCTAGCTAGAATGCTGTTAGCGAAACCGGTCGCTGATCGCGGTTACGTTGCAATGCTCGCTCGACACACCACCCTTCACACGCCACCTAGCACGTTTCCGTCCATGCAACTGATCAAAGTCGGCGCTGCCGTCCTCAATCAAACCCCGCTGGCCTGGGAGACCAATCAGGCTCATATTCTGGCGGCGATCGCAGCGGCCCGCGAACAGCACCTCAGCATGCTTTGCCTGCCCGAACTGTGCATCACCGGCTATGGTTGCGAAGACGCGTTTTTGGCTCCCAATACGCGACGCATGGCCTGGCAGGTGCTGCAAGAGATTCTGCCTTCGACGCGCGGGATGATCGTCTCGTTGGGTCTGCCGCTGTTGTTCAACAACGCCTTGTACAACACGGCCTGTTTGGCGGTCGACGGTCGGATTGCAGGCTTCACCGCCAAACGGTTCTTGGCAGGCGACGGCATCCATTACGAGCCGCGCTGGTTCAAGCCCTGGCCCGCCGGACGACAAACCTTATTGACCGTCGAATCGGTCGACTACCCGCTGGGCGATTTATACTTCGACTGCGGCGGCGTAAAGTTGGGCTTCGAGATCTGCGAAGATGCTTGGGTCGCCAATCGCCCGGGCAACAGTCTGTCGCTGGAAGGCGTTGATATTATTTTGAATCCCAGCGCCAGCCACTTTGCTTTCGGAAAAAACAAAGTTCGGCAACGATTCGTTCTCGAAGGCTCGCGCGCCTTCGGCGTCAGTTACATCTACACGAACCTGTTGGGCAACGAAGCCGGCCGCGCCATCTACGACGGCGGCGCGATGATCGCCACCGCCGGCCGCATGATCGCGATGGGTCCGCGATTTTCGTTCGCCGATTGGCAACTCACCACGGCGCTGGTCGATATTGATGCCACGCGATTGTCCCGCACGCAAACCAGCAGCTTCGAGCCGACGTTCGACGAGCAGACCAACGACTGCGTTCGTGTTGCCTTCGAATACGCCAACCAAGTTCCCCAGCCGCAGTCGGTACAAACTGCGAATTGGGAAACCGGGCCGCATGTCAAAGAAGAAGAGTTCACGCGCGCGTTGTGTCTGGCGTTGTTCGATTACCTGCGTAAGAGTCGCTCGCAAGGTTTCGTGGTTTCGCTCAGTGGCGGAGCCGATTCGGCCGCAGTCAGTTGCCTGTGTGCGATGTTGGTGCAGCTTGGCATTCACGAACTTGGCCAAGCGGCATTTCTGGAAAAACTGTCTTATATGCGTGCCACCGGCTCCGCCAGTGCTGACCCGCGTGCGATCGTTCATGCGTTGCTCGCCTGTGTGTATCAATCGACGCGCAACAGCGGCGACGTGACTCGCCATGCGGCGCGCAGCGTGGCCCAGGCGATCGGTGCGGAGTATCTCGAGCTCGATGTCGATGCAAACGTGCAAAATTACATTCGAATGGCCGAAGCGGCATTGGGTCGCCCGTTGTCTTGGGAAACCGATGATATCGCGCTGCAAAATATTCAGGCTCGGGTGCGCTCGCCCAGTGTCTGGCTATTGACCAACGTCCGCAACGCACTGTTGTTGGCCACCAGCAATCGGTCGGAAGCGGCCGTCGGCTATGCAACCATGGATGGCGACACCTCGGGCGGGCTCAGCCCCATTGCCGGCATCGACAAAGCGTTCTTGCGACGCTGGCTGCGCTGGCTCGAATCCTCGGGGCCCGACGGGCTTGGCCCGATTCCGGCGCTGAGCGCCGTCAACGTTCAAGCGCCCACCGCCGAGTTGCGTCCGCCGAGCGAAGGCCAAACGGATGAAGCGGATCTGATGCCGTATGAATTGCTCGATGCGATCGAACGGGCCGCCATTCGCGACAAGCACAGCCCGTTGGAAGCGTATCAATTGATGCGCGCCGAGTTTCCCCAATACGATGCGCAGCAGTTGCTGGTTTGGGTCGAGCGGTTCTTTCGGCTCTGGTGTCGCAACCAATGGAAGCGCGAACGTTACGCGCCGTCGTTTCATTTGGATGATGAAAACTTGGATCCGAAAACCTGGTGCCGATTCCCGATTCTGTCCGGCGGATTCGAACGCGAACTGGCCGAACTACGGGCGTTTGTGATTGCGCAACGGCACTAGCGAGCGGTCGGGTTTAACCCGGTCGTGCGATCGCGTTTCCGCGCCGCTTGTGATTGAGTGAATCGAAGACGAGGGTGCCATGTCCACGGCTTTGCGCGGGCATGCGAACCGCAATGAAAGGCACCCGACTAGCTCTCTCCAATGTATCCGTCTTTCGTAATTTGTCCTTCGTAATTTGTAATTACCACTCCGCACTACCAACTTCGCACTCCGCACTCATGAACGACTCACCCATCATCATGGCCTCGGGCAAATACCTGCGGCTGATCCGCCGCGGACATTGGGAATACGCCGAGCGAACCGGCTCAATCGGTGCCGTGACGATTGTGGCGGTCACGCCCGAGCAGGAGCTGCTGCTGGTCGAGCAATATCGCATTCCGTTGTCGGCCGGCGTGATCGAACTGCCGGCAGGGCTGTCGGGCGACATTGCCGGAGAAGAACACGAAGCGCTGGCCGCGGCGGCGCGGCGCGAACTCCTCGAAGAAACCGGCTACGAAGCCGCCGAGATGCACTGGCTGACGACAGGACCGACCTCGGCCGGTTTGGCAAATGAAGTCGTGTCGTTCTTTTTGGCGCGTGGTCTGATTCGCGTTCATGACGGCGGAGGCGATGCGAACGAGAACATTACCGTGCATCGCGTTCCACTAGCCTCAGCGGACGATTGGCTGGCCGCACATGCTGCCGAGGGTCGTCAGATCGATCCGAAGATCTATGCGGGACTTTATTTTTTGCAGCGACAGAAATAGATCGCCTAGAATCGAAGAACTCGGATTTGTGAAATCGGAATGAAGAGGAGTTCAACGCCGAGTGCAAGTGGTGCTTAGCGGCGCGCTACGATAAGCATCCATTTACTCCGCACTTCCAACTCCGCATTCCGCACTCTCTCTCACATCCTATCGTCGCTTCGTCCCGTCGACCCGCGCCGCCAGCGATTCGAAATCCTTGGCCTGCTGCAAATTTCCCATCGAGCGATGCATGAACGCCAGGTTCGAATACGGAACCAGCAGTGCGTCGGTTGTGATGACGCGATCTTTGGTTCCTTGCGAAATCAGATCGACGCCAAATTGCGTCAGTCGAATTGCCTCGTCGCGACGGCCGAGCTCCCAGCATGAGATGCCCATACTGACGAACGATTCGCCCAGGCGGCCGACATCGGCGACGGCTGTGGCCGGCAGCGGTCGTTCGAGCAGCGGCGCCGCCTTATCGAACCAGGTGCAAGCCGTGCGATGATCCTTCTTTTCGATTGCGTGAATTGCGCCGACTCGGAAATAGAGCCTGCCCAATAGATACGCTTCGTGCGGGGTTTGGTGGCGATGTTGGGCCGCCGATTCGAAATACTTGACCACCATCGCGCTGTTCTGTAGCGCATGACCTTGAAATCCGCGGGCATGGTCGGCTTGCAGAGCATCGTACAACGCCAGCCCCAACTCCCACTCCAAGCGATGCCGTCGCCAAGGGTCGTCGGTCGATTGCATCAGTAGCCGTGCGGTGCGGATCGCTTCTTTGGTCCAGTCGACAGGGTCGATTTTGCCTTGCGTTCCGGCGCTGGCCGCCAAGGCCCTGCGCAATACCAGCAAATGCAGCGATTCGTCGGCCCCTTCTTGATCGATCGAGTCTTCGGCCGCTTCGTGCGCCTTGACCAGCCACTTAGGAATCACTTTTTCCTTTTGCTGAAAGAAGCCCCAGGCAATGTCGTTGGCCACGCCCAGGTTCGCCTCGATCAGAACTTGCTTGGCCGCGCGTCGCACGGCCGTGGTTTTGTGCGTGATCAGCGGCTCGGCCAATTTGATCGCTTGCAGATGATGCTCCAGCGCCTTTTTCGCATCGCGCTGCGGACCATTCGCCAACAAATCGGCCGTGATCGAATGCGCCCGAGCACGCGTTTCCACCGCCAAACTGGGGCGGCCCAACACTTCGGCACAAATTCGTCCGGCGCCGGTAAAATCGCCCGAGTCGCTGATGATTTCGGCCTTGGTCAGCCGAACGGCGGCGTTGGCCGGATCGAGCTCGCCGGCCATATCGATACTCGCGGCCGCTTCGCTCAGCAATCCCGATTCATGATAAATTTGCGCCGCAATCCAATGGGCTTTGCCATTCTTCGGCTGCTTGCTCAACACATACTCGACATCAGCCATGCTTTGCCGTGGAGCGGTATGTAAGGTTTGTTCGGCGCGCAACAAAAACGACTCGATGTCGATCGGTTCGAGGATGATCTGCGAGACACGTCGCGTTGTCGGCGCATAGCTGAACATTACGCCCCGTTCGGGAAACGCCAAGCCCAGCGCCGTACCTTCATCATCGACAATTTCGACGCCTCGCGATTCCGCGCCGACGATCTTTCGTGTGATCTCATCCCTGGGCATGGATTGCTCGAAGTAGACGATGATCGACTCGACGATGCCCGCCGCGAAGGTCACTTCGACTCGCTTGAACGATTCGACTTTGTACGATTGACGACCGCTGCCGTTTTGCAGTTTGTCGTCGACCGGCGCACCCCACTTGGCTTCGACCGCGGCGACTTCGGTTTTGCCGGGCACGAACTCTTGAAACGCGATCGGGTCGAGCCGCAGCGCCGGCAATGCCGAGTAGTCTTCGATCTGTCGGAATGTCAGATCCTGAGCCCCCGCCATGGCACTCGCGGGGTTGTCTTTTTCGGTAATGCGGTTCTCAGCGCTATCTTTGTCACTCTCGATATCGACCGTTGTTTTAGTAGCAGTATCGTTCGAGGTGCCGCGACTTTCGGAGGTCGCAGTGTTTCCGGAGGTCGCCGTGTTTTTGGAGCTCGCCGTGTCCGCCGATTCGCTCAACATCGCCGGAGCACGCCTTGCCCCGATAGTAATGCTAGATCCCAGCGATACGGTGTTGGGCGATTCAGTGGCTGCAACCGTGGGGCCGGCGCTCGGTGTTGCTTTGATGCGATCGGCGGCTTTCGACGCCAATTTCACCGCCGGTGTCGCCATCGTCGCGGCGGCGGGCTGCACAGTGTTATCATGCGGCTGGAACCGCGAGTTATCATGCGGCAGTAGCCGCGCGTTATCATCCGCTGCCCGCGCGGCGGTATCGTGCGCAGACTGCGGATTCTTTAAGCCCGCGAGCGGTTTGAAGGGCGCACCAATGATTGCCATCGGCGGATTGAGCGGATCGGGGAGCGAAGTTATTGGCTGCGGACCCAATATCCAAGCATCGCTCGCCGGTTGCGGCGCGCGGAATTTTCCTGGCGGCGAACGGGGCGACTCGACCGCTGGTTGCGTGATCGAGGGAGTTGTAATCGAGGGTGGCGGCGGAGCAGCCGGACCGGGTCCGGCATCATCGGTCAAAAAAACTTCGGCGGCAGCATTCGAGAAGGCATTGTCCGACTTCGGCAATTGAAGCGGCACGGTTGTCGGCTTGTGCGGTGTAGCTACTCGCTTGGCGGACTTGCTATCGGCCGGAGTACTTTTCGACCCCGCATTGATAGCCGGCGGCACAGCGAAGGGAGTTGATTGCGCAACGACATCGCCGCAGAGCAATGCGGTCGAAACGGTGATGATGTTCAGCGCGGGTGTTAGTCGTTCAAGCGCGCGTCGAACGGCGCGCCGTTCACCCAGGCCGCTTAAAGGAAGCGAAACCACTCTCGCAATGATTGTAGACAGCCTGCCTCGCATGTGCGTGTTCCTCCTTGAACACCGCGGTGAAATTGGCGATCTCGCGACCGGATCGAACTTGCTCGAAATCCAGCGCATTGCCCCGCGAATGCGACGAATGCAGAGTTTGAACCGAGTACGTTTGCTCGGTCTGCAGTTCGCAGCGCGGCGAAACTTAGCAAGTCGGACAAGCTGGGTCCAGGCCGATATTTCAATCGACGATGCTAGCGTTGCGATATTTCAACGATTCACGCGCTTGCAACAGGTCATTACCTTTCATCGCATCCAATGCTCCCGATAGCATGTCGCGTTGCTGAATAGTGAACGGCACCCCCGCACCGGCCGGCGGCACCTCGGGCACCAGCAACGTCACAATCCGAGCCAGCAGCGTATCAAGCCCTTGGCCCGTCGCGGCACTAACTAGAAGCGGATTCGCAAGTTCAAGCCCAGCTTTTGCAATCG
>JAYTAU010000678.1:0-6845 GCA_043737375.1 Planctomycetia bacterium | reverse complement strand
TCGATCGTCGCGGCGGATGGGCGAAAATTGCCCAGCGGGGTCGTTGCTCGTTGGCCAGGGTGATGACGGGCGATGGTTACGGATTTGTCGAACTATTCCTTTTCGCGTCTTCTACCTGTTTCGTGGTTGACTTAAGGGCGAACGAAAAAATAACTTCCCGATATTTCCGACCCTCACCCCACACTCTCCCAGAGGGAGAGGATTTTGTGAGGAAGTTATTTTTCGTTCGCCCCTTAACCGTCTTCGCTCTCGCGTAAAAACGCGGCGGTCGCCGGTTCGCGGGGATGCTCGAAAATCTGTTCCGGCGGCCCGCTTTCCAACACGCTGCCGTTTTGAAACACATGCACCGTGGTCGCCGCGCGACGCGCAAAATTCATCGCATGGGTGACCACGATCATCGTTTGGCCTGCGCCGGCCAAATCGGTGAGCACCGACAGCACCTCGGCCGTCATCCGCGGGTCGAGCGCGCTGGTCGGCTCGTCGAACAGTATCGCGCTGGGCTCCATCGCCAAGGCCCGGGCAATCGCCACGCGCTGTTGCTGCCCGCCCGAGAGCCGCTCGGGGCGCTGATCGAGTTTATCGGCCAGACCGACGCGATCGAGCAGTTTCTTGGCACGCTCGGTCGCGCTATCGCGAGATAAACCCAGCACGCGCATCGGGGCTTCGATCACGTTGCCCATCACCGAGAGATGCGGAAACAGATTGAACTGCTGAAACACCATGCCGACTTGCTGGCGGATTTTTAGCAGCGTGCGCTGCGCGGCGGGGTCGGGCTCACCCGCCGAAAGCCGATGCGCGCCGACTTGTATCTCGCCGGTCTGAAACGATTCGAGCCCATTGATGCAGCGCAGGAAGGTACTCTTGCCGCCGCCGGATGGTCCGACGACGACGGCCACCTCGCCGTCGTTAACGTTCAATGAAATCCCGCGCAGCACATGCAGCGAACCGTGATGCTTGTGGAGATTCTTGACTTCGATCATGAGGAAGAGGTTCTAGGAGTCAGGATTTAGGGGACAGAAGTCAGGGCAAGTGCGGAAATAGGAGACTGCGCTCAAAGTAAAGCACCGACGTTTGTGTTTCAAGTGACTGTGTTCCACTTGATTGTGATTCAATTGACTCGGTTGCATCGGCCAGAAGTTCTCGAAGCCGGTTGAAGAGCAATACCAAACAGCTTGCATCGGTTGGGCAGACTGTTTTACACCGCCCTTCGAATCGTGAACGCTAGCAACAATCCGCGCCGGGAATCCTCACGAATTTTCAACGATTTATCGCAATTTTTTTATGTACATAGCCGTCCGAGTTTGTTATAACCAACCACCGAACGAGAGCCTGCTTACGGATTCGATCGCTCTAAACTCGGCGATCGAACCAAGCCGGCAGACTTGCTTGTCACACGCGTAGTTCTTACGCAGTTCTTGGGTCGCTGGGGCCGTTGTGTAACGTTTTCATGCTCACGATTTCTTATTCTTAACCTTCCGCAACTCTTTGTTCTTTAGCGATTTACCCTTCGGTCGCCGATGCGGCAGTTTCGTTTCTTGGATCGATTGTCTGAACTTAGGGGCGAACAAAAAATAACTTCCCGATATTTCCGACCCTCACCCCACCCTCTCCCAAAGGGAGAGGATTTTTGGGACGAAGTTATTTTTCGTTCGCCCCTTAGCACTCAAGATAGACCGTCGATTTGGTTGTTCGATGCGAATCCGAAACATGAGTGCCAAAGCGAGTAAAGTCGAGACCTTTCACTTTTGAAAAGGCGCTGGGACCATGAACGCTCAACGTTGTAAAGCTAATAACGGTGCCGCCGCTAGGCGTCGCCCGCGTGCCGCCGGTTTTACGCTAGTAGAATTGCTGACCGTGATTTCCATCATCGGTGTACTGGCCTCGATGCTGCTGCCGGCAGTGCAATCGGCCCGCGAGGCGGCCCGTCGCGTCCAATGTAAAAACCATATGCGGCAGATTGGTATTGCCTCGCTGGGATACTTGAGCCAACGCAAGGTACTACCTCCGGCATACTTTACCGCTTCGGGAGTCGGTGGAGACCGACTGCACGGCTATTACGCGCATATCCTGCCGTTTCTCGAAGAACAAACGATCGCCGACCGATACACCTTGAGCAAAACGGTCAAATGGGATCACGCATCGAACACCACGGCTATCCAAAGCGTCGTACCGACATTCATTTGCCCCAGCGTTGGTGAGGAGCGCGGAGCGGTGTCCGACTATGCCGTTATTTTAGGCGTAAATAACAGTGTGTACGATCAAATTCGTCCCAACGAAGTGCGCGGCGCAAACCGACCGCCGAAAAATGTGAACAGCATTATCGCCGAATACGCCTATCGCAATCCGGCACGGGTCTACGACGGCATGTCCAAATCAATCATGATCACCGAATGTGCCGGCCGTCCCCGTCGGTATCAGTATGGGCAACCGCTTGACGACACAGCCCAAGAAGGTCGTTGGGCACATCCGCAAAACGAACTTCACATCAGCACTCGACCAATCATGAACAAAGTCAACGGGACCAATGGCGATAACGAAATTTATAGCGTCCATCTGGGGGGTGGGCACTTCTTGTTCGGCGATGGTGCCGTTCGCTGGATCGGCGACGATGTCGACGAGAGTGCCTTCCTGTCTTTGGTGACCGCAGCCAACGGTGATTTGGTCGACGGTACGCTATTGAGCCAATAACTTGGATGCCATGCCCGAGCAAAAAACGCGGGCACGGCACCCCACTTCAACCTAGCAGCTCAAACATAACGCTGCCCGCCATGTGTGCCACTGGCACTTCCAGTGTTCAGCGGGCCAGCTTATTTAGTTAGCTGTTTTGAGCCTGCTTAATTTTACTTGGCTCGCTTGGCTTCCCAATCGCGTTCGCGCGCCTTGCCGCCGGCGTCGCTGCTGGCCTTGCCTTTGACGGTGTCGCCGTCGACTTTACCGGTGTACTTGGTGACTTGCTTGCCGTTCTTGCCTTCGCGTGTGACCGTAAACGACAGCTCGTCGTTCTTGAACGTGCCATCGGCAATCTCGGATTCGCGCTTGCCGCCTACGCCGCCGAGCGTGCCGATACTTTCTCTCCATCCAACTTCAGCTTGAGGACCATTTCGGCCTCTTTGCCGTCTTTGCCAAGTTTTTGGGTCCATTTCCAACTGCCGCTAGGGTCGGCGGCCGATGCAGCTTTGGCCGACAATCCAAACCCGACTGCCATGACCATCGCCACCGAGCAAATACGAAACATCATTGAACGTCGCAACATAATCAAATCCTCCCTCGAGAACGGTATAGAAAAACCACTGGTCTATGAAACCCGCAATCGAGGCAGAAGTTTCGCGCCTCCTTTCGATAAACAACGAGGGGAATTCAGGGAGTCGATCCCAATGCCCGTGTGAGCGTCTCGAAAGTAAGGGGCGAACGAAAGCCTCGCGCAAAGTCGCAGAGACGCAAGAGGCGCAGAGGAATTCGAAGATAGCCTTATCGCGTTTTCGCCCTTTCGGACTTTCGCGATTCGCATAACCGTTGATTTGCACTTCGGACAGATCACGAAAACGCGAAAGAGCCAGATCGCGAAAGCTGAAGGAAGCGGACGAAAGAAAAGTCTCGCGCAAAGGCGCAGAGGCGCAAAGGAAGGAAGTTGCTTTCTCGGCGTGCTAGCAGATTCGAAATCGGGACGTTATTTATCGGTCGGTCCTTAGCCCCCGGCAAAGCAGGGGCTGATCGCTGATTGTGTTACCGGTTCCAGGTTTGCCCTATCCATCGTTTGCCCTATTCTTCTCGTGCCCAAACTTGTACCAGTTCGACAAGGACTTCGGCCGCGGCCGACATCTCTTCCAAACACGTCCATTCGAGCGGCGAGTGCGGATTGTGCTCACCGGTCGAAAGATTCGGCGTCGGCAATCCTAGCTCGGTAAACCGCGAGCCGTCGGTGCCGCCGCGAACGCTCGTCAGCTTGACGGGTCGGCCCAGTTTCTCGAACGCACGTTTGGCATACTCGACCGCCCGCGGCTCGGCAGCCAAGCCTTCGCGCATGTTACGATACTGCGGTCGAATGACGACATCGATTCCTGAGCCGGGAAACTCCTGTTGCGATGCGGTTGCCGCCACGCGCAGCAACGTGGCCAGTTCGGCAAGCTCGGCGGTTTCGAAATCGCGCAGCAGAATTTTAAGCGTGACCTCGGCCACGCCCCCTTCGATCGTGTAGGGATGCAGAAACCCGTCGCGATCGTCGGTTGTTTCAGGCGAGCAAGTATTGCGAGGCAGTCGCGAGATAAAATCCGCCGCCACGCGAACCGCGTTGACCATCCGACCTTTGCCGATCGAGGGATGAATGTTGACGCCGCGCACGATGACTGTGGCCAGATCGGCTGAAAAAGTTTCGGTGTCGATTTCGCCGGTGCCCGAGCCGTCGAGCGTATAACAGACTTTTGCCCCCAGTTGTTTCAGATTCACATGGTCGACGCCGCGGCCGATTTCCTCGTCGCAGGTAAAACACAATCGCACGCGACCGCGCGGCAACTCGGGGTGTTCGAGCAAGTAGGCGGCCGTCTCCATGATGACGGCCACGCCGGATTTATCGTCCGAACCCAACAGCGTGGTGCCGTCGCTGGTGATGATCGTCCGCCCGATCAAATCTGCCAGGGCAGGATTTTCGGAAACGCGAATGATTTTCGATGGATCGCCCGGCAACATCAGGTCACCGCCGGCGTAGTTGGCAATCACCTGCGGTTGAACCTGCGCGCCGGTCGTTTCGGGCGAAGTATCGACATGCGCATTCAGCGCGATGGTGTCAAACGGCGTATCGATGGTCGGCGGCAACGTGGCGGTGACGATACCGTGTTTGTTTTGCTCGACCTCGCTCGCACCCATCGCGCGCAGCTCATCGGCCAATATTCGCCCGAGTTCGAACTGCCCGGCCGACGACGGGTAGACGTCGACCCCTTCGCGGGCCGTGGTGTCGATGCGCACATAGCGTAAAAAGCGTGCTAGCAGACGTTCGTTGTTCATGGCAGCAGGGTTTGGGGCTGGGGCTGGGGGACGGTTGATTGTAGGAGGCGTCGCCGACGCCGAAAACGGGCTGCCAATTCGCTCTTTTGAGAAGCCCTTCGCTCCCCGCTTCTCGCCGGCATATTCGAGCATGTCGTTGCCACTTGACCATAGCACAGCAAGCACGTCGTTGCCGGCACGGCGTGTTCGCGTGTTAAGTCCGCCCGTCACACTACGTTCGGGCGGAAATGTTCATGCTGAACCTGCCTTGACCGGGGGCTAAGCACCGTCCTATAATCCCGCCGCTTTTCACAAAACTTCTCTGTAAGAATTTGTAGCTCTTCGGCTTGAGTGGTCAACTCCCTGTGCTGATGCATCGGCAAAGTCATTGCCGTCTTGCGCAGGTTTGTGGCGACAAGGAACATTACGCTGGACTTTTCGAACGCCACACCTCGGGTGAGGTCGATTCGCTGCGCGCAGGAACTTGCGCGGTGTGAGGAGTCCGCTGCGCGCATTTGTTCTAGCGCTAGTGGCATCCATAGCGAGAGTTCTTCGCGTCGTTTCAGCCCCCGGCTTCGCCGGGGGATATCGTCACTTTTCAGTTGGCGCTCGATAGCAATCGTATCGCAACCCGCAACTAGTCCCCCGGCGAAGCCGGGGCCTGAATATTTGGACAACGTGTATCGTCATCTACTGCACGCCACCATCATCGCTCTGACTTTATTCGTCAGTAGCCGTTATAGCGTTGGTGCCCAGGCCGACATCGCGATCGCCGTGCCCGAGGCGCGCGAACCGATGGTCGTTGCATCGCAATCGGCCCACCGCTGGGTCGAAGGGGCGTATGAAGTCTGGCTGCTCGAAGGCAATTGCTCACTGACGCAAGGTCCGCTCTCGGTCGGTGGCGATCAATTGATGCTGTGGGTCGAGCGCGAAGGAGACTTCGGTAGCCCGGTGCATAAGGTCCTGGCCTTCGCCGAAGGCAACGTGGTCATCCGGCAGCAGAACCGCGGGGTTGGGGATCCGGGGTTAGGGATTAGTCAGGGGTCGGGGATCGCGGAGTCTGCCAAGCCTCCATCTTCCATCCTCAAGCCCCCAGTCTCACTCCCCCAGACTCCAGCCTCTAGCCTCCAGCCTCTAGTCTCAGGCCCCAGGCCGCCAGCCCCGCTCCTCGCACCTTCCACCCCCACGCCTTGGTCGGCGCGATTGTATACCGCCGGTCCGCCCGATTTCCGCATTGCCAAAGTCGCCGCCGAGCCCTCGTCCAAGCCGCCGATCTACGCGCATGCCAGCGATCGTTTCTTTCCGGTTCGTCAGGGCGTGCAGCGCACTCAGTTTGCAGAGTCGCTGCCCGAGCAAATCATTACACCCCAGTCTGTCGCAACAGTCCCTGGCACGCGCCGAGTGCGTATCGACCCGCGCAGCGGCTCGTTCCAACTCCAACGCTTTCAGAACCCCAACGATCCCAACGAATGGGTCACCGTCATTAGTTCGGGCGTGCAGGTGCGGATCGACGGCATGGGTCTGGCGCTGCCTGGCGGGGGCCAGATCGGTTCGACCATCGGCATTGAGACCGATCGCATCATCATTTGGAACAAGGGGAGTTCGCCGCTCGATTTAAGCGGACAGAGCGCGGAGTCGGAAAGTATCCCGCTCGAAATCTACATGGAAGGGGACATTATTTTTCGCGAAGGCGATCGCGTGATCTTCGCGCAGGCGATGTATTACAACGTCTCGCAACGCGTCGGCACCATTTTGAACAGCGAACTGCTGACGCCCGTACCCAACTACGCCGGTTCGGTGCGGCTGCGGGCCAATGTGTTGCGGCAAGTCGCGCCCGATCGGTTTGTCGCCGAAGGGGCCAGTCTGAC
>JAYTAU010000677.1:0-6852 GCA_043737375.1 Planctomycetia bacterium | reverse complement strand
CCCGACGAAGATTCGGCGTCGGCGACGCCTCCTACAGAATTGGCGACGCCTCCTAAGGAACCGACGGTGCCGATGCGGCGGACTTGGATGACGTCGGGATCGAACGTCGGTGCCGGCTCGGGCGGCGACCTCGAAATTAAACGGCGATCACCATTCCGAGCTGTCTCCCGGCGAAGCCGGGGCGCTAGGTCTGACAGGCCTTCTTTTTTATTGACGGCTACACTAATTAGCCGTTAGACTACTACCCATCGCGATAAACTGATCGGTCGATCTGTCAGCAGTGTTGCCAAGTCTGAATTTTTTCACCCATTGCAATGGGTGAGCTTGGTGGCATATGGCGACGATTCCGCCGGTGTTTCACGATCCTGCCCAGCTCTGCCTGCAAGTTTATCCTGCCCGATTTGGAGAGAACCATGTTTCGGATTCCCATGGGTTCCGGAAAGTCCGGTCGCTATTGCGACGGCATCTCGCGACGCTCGTTTGTGCAGTTGGGCATGGCCGGCATGGCGTCGATCGGGCTGCCCGCATTGTTAAAAGCCAAAGAATCCGCGGCGAGCAAACTCGCTTCCGGCGGGGCGAAAAACACTTCCGTCATTTTGATTTGGCTGGACGGCGGGCCCAGTCATATGGACCTGTACGACATGAAGCCCGACGCTCCGATCGAGTATCGCGGCATCTGGCAGCCGATTCGTACCAATGTGCCGGGCATCGAGCTGGGCGAGATGTGCCGCGAGCAAGCCAAGGTGGCCGACAAGTTTTCGATCCTTCGTTCGCTTTATCATAATAACGGCGACCACTTTACCGGCGCGCACTTGGTATTGACCGGTCGCGGCGGCCCCAATGGAAACAACATCACGGGCAAATCGCCGTCGATCGGTTCGATCGCCGCGCGGTTGGCGGGCTCACGGCAGCCGGGCATGCCGCCGTATGTGGCCGTTCCGCAGGCCAGCAGCGTCGGTTTGCAGCCGGGATATTTCGGGGCCGATTACGTCGGCAAAGCGTTCAATCCGTTCGAGACCGGGGGCGACCCCAATGCGGCTGCGTTTAGCGTCAAAAATTTGGGCCTGGAGGGGGGCATCACGCTCGATCGGCTCAACGATCGGCAAACGCTGCGGCAGTATTTCGACAGCTTGCATCGACAGGTCGATCAGACCGGAGCGGTTGAATCGATGGATCGCTTTCAACAGCAGGCGTTTGAGCTGGTGGCCGGGTCCGCCGCGCAAAAGGCCTTCGACATCAGTCGCGAAGATGCTGCCTTGCGCGATAAATACGGCCGCACCTCGGTGGGGCAAAGCTGTTTGTTGGCGCGCCGATTGGTCGAGGCCGGCACTACGTTTGTCACGGTTCATTCGGGCGGATGGGACGATCACTGGAATTTGAAGTCGGGCTATGAACAGAAATTTCCGCCGGTCGATCAGGCCGTGGCGGCGCTTTTGACCGATCTGAGCGATCGCGGGCAGCTCGATAAAACATTGGTGCTGTTGACGGGCGAATTTAGTCGCACGCCGCGCATGAACGACGGCGGCAACGGCGGCGCGGCCGGCAGCATGGGCACGCCGGGACGCGATCATTGGGGGAACTCGATGTTCTGTCTGATGGCGGGCGGCGGTGTGCAAGGGGGTCGCGCGGTGGGCTCGACCAATCGCCTGGGCGAAGCGCCGAAAGATCGCCCGGCGTCGATGGGCGATCTGCACACGACCATCTATCACGTGCTGGGAATCGACCCCAAGACTTCGTTTCTCAATCATGCCGGTCGGCCGGTCTATGCGGTCGACGACGGCGAAGTGATTTCGGAGTTGTTCTAAAAGTAGGACGGAATTTATTCCGTCTTGGAGTTCGACGTACAACAAAAAGACGGAATGAATTCCGCCGTACGAAAAGGAATGAATTCCGTTCTACTTGCTTGCAACTAATATCGCCTCGACCAGACCCGGCATGGTGTAATCGGTCGCTTCGATGGCCGGTGGGTAGCCTAGCTCGCGGAGCACGGCGCTGGTGATCGGGCTAATGCTGGCCAACTGCGCGCGGCGCAAATTTTCGCCGAACAGCTTGGCCAACGAGCGCGCGATGGCCGAACTGGTGACCGTGATTACGTCGATCTTGCCGCTCGCTAGCAATTCAGCGACTTCCACGTTCGGCTGCTCGACATCCTCACTACGATAGACGACGACTTGCTCGACCTGATGCCCCGCGTCGGTCAACATTTCGGCTAGCACTTCGCGTCCCCGGCTGGCACGTAGCAGCAGCAACCGCTGCGGGTCGCTTTGGGAATTTGCCGTGAGTTTGATCAGCGCTGCGGCCAGCGCCTCGGCGCGAAACTCGGCGGGCTGCAAATCAGCGTTCAAGTGATATGCGGCCAGCGCCTCGGCGGTGCCGGGGCCAATCGCAGCGAGACGAACCTTGCCCAGCGCACGAAGATCGAGTCCCCGAGAGAACAATCGACCTAGAAATGCCTGCACTCCATTGGCGCTGGAGAAGACCAGCCAATCGAAATCGTGCAGCCGGTCAATCGCTTGGTCGACAGTACTCCACTCGTGGGGCGGACCAATGACAATGGCAGGCTGCACGACGCAGTCGGCCCCCTGCTCTGCCAAGAGCGACGCTAGTTCATCGGCCTGTTGAATCGGCCGCGTGACCATGACTCGCTTGCCGAACAGCGACCGTTGCGTAAACCAAGATGACACGATGTGCTTTTCGACGCCGCTTTCCTCGCTGACGCTTCGGGTTATGATTTCAGACTGCTGCGTTGCGCTTATCCCAGCTACCGTGCCGACGATGGTCACGATCGGCGGACGCAGTTTCGCGGCTTCGAGTTCTTCAGCCACGGTTGCCAGTGTGCAGCGAATGATCCGTTGATCGGGCCAGGTGCAACGACGCACGATCACGGCAGGCGTGTCGGCCGGTTTGCCCGCCGCGATCAACGCCCCGGTCCATTCTCGTGCGGTGGTCACGCCCATGTAAAACACCAGCGTGCCGGGAAACTGAGCGAGCGCCGCAAAGTCGATCGCGGGTACCGACTTGTCGTCTTGTTCGTGACCGGTCACCAACGCCACACACGAGGCCGCATCGCGCTGGGTGATCGGCACGTCGGCGTAACTTCCGGCCGCCAACGCCGCGGTAATACCAGGCACGATTTCATACTTGATTCCGGCCGCGACCAAAGCGTTGATTTCGTCGGAGGCGCGGGCAAAAACAGCCGGGTCGCCCCCTTTCAGGCGAACGACTTGCTTGCCCTGTCCGGCAAAACGGACCATGCTCGCATTGATTTCAGTTTGCGAAACAATTCGGTCTCGGCCATGCCGGCCCAGGCAAATTAGCTCGGCATCGGCGCGGGCATGTTTGAGAAGCTGTGGATTGGCCAAGTAATCGTACAAAATCACATCGGCCGCTTGCAGCAGGCGCATTCCGCGGAGCGTAATCAGTTCGGGATCGCCCGGGCCGGCGCCAACCAAAAAAACTTTTCCAAGGATGCGGACGGGGTTGGTCATGAGCAGGATAAATACCGGCGGCAACTTCGTATTACAAGCTTGAATCGCCGACCAGTGAATTGACGTGGAGCATCGATGGATCGGCGTTAGCGACGCCTCCGACAGTTTTATGCCGTTGGAGCCAGAACCTTACTTTGAGTTCGCGAGCGCCGGATGTTAGAATAACTTAAAATCGTCGGGGGTCTACCCGAGCTTGGTGGCCGGACCGACTTCACCTGCCAAGGATTGTTACACGACAGGGCCATGTCGGCAATTTATGGCAACAGACAATCAAAATGCGACCGCCGTGCCTCAAGTCCCACAAGGACCCGTGGTCCCGGTCGCCGTGCGCCGTCGCTTGCAGAGCTGGTTCAATCACGGTCAAGAGAAGTCGGCGGCGGGCGGTTACGATTACGCGACCGACATGTTCGCGCAATGCGTCGAAGGCGATCCGGCCAGCTTGGATTATCTGCAAGCGCTGATTCACAACTTGCATAAAAAATACAATAACAATAAAAAAGGTGCCGGGTTTGCCGCTTTCAAAGGCAGTACCACGAAAGCCGCGCTGAAAAAAGCCTCGCTCAAAAAAGATTGGCCCGGCGTGCTGAAGTGCGCGGTCGAACTGCTGAAGATCAACCCCTGGGATTCCGGCGCCCTGGTTCACGCTGCTAACGCATGCGAAGCGATGCATTGTTTGGAAGCGCTGTTGGGCTGGCTGCGCGCGGCGCTCGATGTCGATCCGAAAGACCCCGACATCAATCGACTGTGCGCCATCGCCCTGGGCAAGCAAGGTCACTTCGATCAAGCCATCGTCTGTTGGGCACGCGTTGAAAAAGCCAAGCCGCACGATGAGGAATCGCAGAAAGCCATTTCGCAGCTTCAGGTGGAAAAACATGAATGGCAGACCAATCGCCGCAAAGAAACCACGGCTGCCGCCCATGCCGCTGAGGATGGCGTTTCGGTCGACGGGCAGCCGGTCATCAAGCTGACGCGACAGCAGCAATTGCAACAAATCATCACGGCCAATCCCGCCGGAATCGACCCGTATTTGGAACTCTCGGAGTTGCATGCCCGCGAAGATCGCTATAACGAGGCCGAACGCATTCTTCGCACGGCGTTGGAAGTCTCGGCAGGCGATCTGAAAGTTCGCGAGGCTTACGAGGACCTGGGCCTGCGGCGTTCGCGAGCGCAAGTCGCGATCGCCGAAAAACGGGCCATGCAAGAAAACACCGAGGATGCCAATAACCTGCATCAACGGATGAAGCAGGAGCTCAATCGGGTCGAAACCGACGTGTTTCGCACCCGCTGCGAACGCTATCCGGCCGTCACCACTTGGAAAATCGAACTAGGCACCCGGCTCAAACGGGCGGGTAATTACGCCGAGGCGATCAAGGTTTTTCAAGATGCTCGCAACGACCCCAAGCGTAAGGGGGTTGTGATGTTGGAACTGGGCGAGTGTTTTCAACAGATCAAGCAGTACAAGCTGGCCATGTCGAACTATGCCTCGGCGATCGAGTCGTTGGTCGATCGCGATGTCGAAGCCCGCAAAAAGGCTCTGTATCGCGCGGGAGTGTTGGCCATGGGGCTGGAAGAACTGGAAACGGCCGAAAAGTACCTGACCGAGCTGGCGGGATTGGAATTCGGCTACCGCGATGTGGCCGAACGGCTGGACAAAATCGCCCAGGTACGTCATAAAGGTTAATTCGCCGCGCACCAGGGCCGGCCAATTAACATTCTCGTGGGTCCTATTAGATCTAGATCATGCCGAATACCAAGAGTGCCAAAAAGCGGTTGCGTACCAGCCAAGAAAGCCGCGCCAAGAACCGCGCCGTCAAGTCGACGCTAAAATCGCAAATCAAAAAAGTGCTGGGTGCAGTCGAATCGGGCGACGCGACCGAAGGTGCCGAAGCGCTCCGCGAAGTATCGCGCCGTTTGGACCGCGCCGCCGGTGCCAATGTGATTCATCCCAATCGGGCTGCGCGTCTCAAGTCGCGGCTATCGAAACATCTCAAGGCCGCCAAGGCCAAGGTGTAGTGCGACCATATATTGATATTGCGGTCGAACCACATAAAATCGGTTCGAAGTTGCAATAATCCCAAGCCCACCCATTGCAATGGGTGGGCTTAAGGTTGAGTCGCTCGCGCGGTTCGAACTTCCTTTACCACACGATACTGGCCGCGTCGAACACGGGCCCTTCGACGCACGTGCGGCGATAGTCCCAATCGCCATCGGGCTGGCGGACCTTGGTCACGCAGCTAAAGCAGATGCCGATGCCGCACGCCATCGGTGTTTCCAACGAAACTTGGCACGGCACGCCCGAATCGGCAGCCAAATGCGCCACGGCCTCCATCATTCGCTCGGGCCCGCAACAGACGATGCGCAGCGGTATTGAATGTCCCCCGGCAAAGCCAAAGGCTGAGTGAATTTGCTCAAGCCCGGGGGCTGAGGGTTGCCGGCCAGTAGTTTTCTGCGATTCGGCGGTTTTCTGCGACTCGGCAATGACCTGTCGCACCAAATCGGTCACTAGCCCATGATGCCCGGCCGAACCGTCGTCGGTGCTGATGCGAACATCGACGCCGAGTTGCTGAAAGTCTTCGACACCGGCCAGATAGTCTTTGTTTCGTGCGCCGTAACAGAACGTAATTTTACTCGCACGGGCCGCGCGGCGATCCACGACCGGACGAAATTCCGCATCTACCGCCTCTCCCAGAGGGAGAGGCGGAGAGGAACGAGCGGTGAGGGCGTTCCCTGTCGGTACCGCCGGGACGCCATGCATTGCGTTTCCTACAGACTGAGGGGCATTCTCGACAGCTAAACCGTAACTTCGCAGCCCAAAATATTCTCGGGCAAGCGCCATGAACGGTGTCTGGCCGATGCCGCCGGCGACCATCAGTAAATGATCCGTCGCGATGGGAGGAAAGCCGTTTCCCAGCGGTCCCCAAACTTCAAGCTGCTGGCCCGGCAGAAATCGAGCGAGCCGCGCGGTCAATTTGCCCACGACCATGTACACTACGTCGATACCGACGCTCTGGGCACCGTTGGCCGACACCGGAGTGCCACTGGCTTCGCCAGCGCTTTGCGGGCCGATTGAACTAGGGCCTGACAGAACCGTGTCGTACAGTGCCAGCGGACGGCCCAACACCGGGTCATCGCAGCCGGCCAGCCGCAACATGATGAATTGCCCCGGCACAATCCACGCGGCGATTTCGGGACAGATGAACCGCACGCGGTAAGTGTCGCGTGCCAACCGGACATTCTCAAGAATCGTCACCGTGTGTTGGCAGGCCTGATCCGCATAGCAGGTATTCGCGGCCTCGCTCATTTACGGCGACCTCGCTTGCCGGCTGCTTTGGGTTCGTGCGTCTTCGGCGTCGCTCCCAGGCCC
>JAYTAU010000676.1:0-2767 GCA_043737375.1 Planctomycetia bacterium | reverse complement strand
CGATCGCCTCATCTTCGTTCGCACCATGCTCCAGCACAATCGCGGCCACGCTCAATAAGTGGGCAATATAAGGCACGTCGCTGGCTTTGCGCCGTTGATCGGCGTGCAAACAAGTCGCATACAGCAAAGCGTCGTCGAAGCGGGAAGTGAGGGAAGGCAAATTACGAATTACGAAGGACGAATTACGAAAGCGGAAACGCACCGAGATAGTATTCGACGATCGGATTATGAGCAAGCCGCGTGTGCCATTTGCTACCGAACACTCGTCCCTCGATCCGTTCTGATTGGCAATGTCGCCACTCGGCCCGACTGGCCCCCTTCATAAATATTGAACTCGGCCCAGATCGGCAAATGGTCGGAAACTTCGAGCGCCAGAGCCTGAGGCAGTCCGTACTCGCGCACCAAGTCCAGCACGCCGGCGTTCCCCGTAAACTCGCCGGTCGCCGTGCGATTGAACACCATGTTGTCGTACGTTTTGTTGCCGCGGGTATTGGTGGGAATGCCGGATATCACCCAGCCGATGTTGGGCAATTGGCCGAGCTTGCCCAAATGATTCTCATCGACGTTTAGATCGCCCAACAGAATGATATCGTCTTCGCCGCGACCGTCGTTGCGCACGGCTTTGTACACCGTGGCTAGCGCATCGAGTTCGGTGGTCGTTTCGTCCGGATCGGTGTGAATGTTGATCAGGCTGAACGTAAACGCTTCATTGGCCGGCGGACCGCGCGCGCGAAAGCATCCGACCAACGGCTCGCGATGCAGCAGGTCGTCGGCGTCGTTGACCGTGTACAGCGCGCCGCGATCTGCTTCGATCGTGGCCGTGTCGTAAATGAATGCGTATTGTTCTTTGCTGCTGCTGCGACCTAATCGTGGACCAATCACAAAATCGTACCGGCGGCCCGTCGCGTTGATTTGCGCTAGGAATCGGGGCAGAATGTCGTCTTCCTTGGCACGAATTTCTTGAATGGCCAGCACATCGAACCGGCGAGCCACTTCGCAAAGGACTTTCATTACCTCGGGTTTGGCGAGCTTCGAGCGGCCGAAAACTTGGATATTGAACGAAGCAATGCGAATGGATCCGGCGACTTGCGAAACGGGACTGGTCGGCCCGAAGCTGTTGTCGTCGGATCCCGCTGAGCCATTGGCCGGGTTGCCGGCGCGGGGCTGGACATGCAGATTATCGAGCCCTTCGATGCGGTACTTTTGAAAGAAGTGCCAGCCGCCGAAAACCAATGCGGCCATGACGGTCGCGGCCAAAGCGCGTTGCATAAGCCCCTCCTTGGGCAAAATTCGATCGCCGCTAATTAGCAAGCAGCTATTTTTGAGCGCGACGATGCATCCAAGCATTCGAAGTGCGCGGTCTGAAAGAATATCAGCGACGATCAAGCGTCGCTAGATCGGAAAGAATGCTAGCAGAGATTGCCGGCAGCGTGCCAGAATTTTCGGTGGACGTGCCGCTGCGTGCTTGCCGCCAGCCATGCCATCAATATCGTCGTCGCGTGCGGCAAGCGAATCGTTTACAGCGAACTCTCCAACAGCAAACGCAGCTTCCGCATTTCGCCGGCGTGATCGACGTCCGGCATCGGGGCCATGTGTACGCTCAGCGCTCGCTGATAATTGACCAACGCGAGCTGCGATATCAACTTACTATACTCAACCTCGCCCTGACCGATGCGGACTTGCAGCTTGTCCTTGCTCGTATCGCGCAGGTGCGTGTGAATTACGTATTTGATCAATTGATCGTAGTTGCCCCCTTTGTGCGGTCCGCAGATGTAATGGCTGGGATCCAGCGTGATACCCAGTCCCGTAACATTGTTGCACAGAGCCAACGCCGTATCGGGGTTTTCGGTCAAACGACCGACTTCGGTCTTCAGGCCGACCAATACCCCGTCGATCGCGGCGATGCGGACCAATTCGCGCAGCCGCTCGATCTCGGCATTGAACGGGGTTCCCAACTCGGCCGCCGGCACGGTAACGGCAACCACCTTGGTCGCCTTGGCCAATTTGCAGCACGCGGCGAACTGCTTGTAATAGTCCGGTCCCTCGGGCATGTCGACCGCATAGCCCGCCGGGGTCAGCCGGTGGGTGTCGCGGCAGAGCTTGATGGCGCGGTCGAAATCGGCCAACACCTGCGAGGGCTTGAGTTGATTGCCCGATTCGATCAGGCCGAATTCGACAGCGGTATATTCCAAGTCGATCAAGCGGTCCAGCGCGTCGGTGAGCGACAGGTCCGGGAAACACTCCGTTGAAGCAGAGACAAACACTCCATTGACTCCTATTCGAGCAAAACGCAAATTCAAGGCCCCGCACTGCGTCGTTGTCAGGGGGGCGAATCAGCCCGTAGCTTAATGCTTGTAGGGCCGATCATGCAACCGGGCGTACCTCTTACAAACGGCAATTGCCATGCTGACTCAGATTTGCCCGCCACTCATGCCCACCCCATTGCAATGGGTGGGTTTCGCGGCGACCATTGGATCAGACGCCCTCACACGCATTAAATAGCTCAAGGAGTTACACATGTCCCCAGTTCCCACGGGCCCCAACCAACCGGGCGGCTACACCACGCCTGCCGCCTACAGCGCTCCCGTTGCGGCCGAAATTCTGCCCACGCGGGTCATCGTCGAACAAAACCGTTCGGGCCGTTTTTGGAGCCGGCTACCCTGGATTCTGCTCGGCCTCTGCATGTTGTTCGCATTTTCGCTGTACGCGCAATACAAGTCGTACATGTCGACCAATCCGCCGATCGAGGAGAAGTACCATTCGTTGA
>JAYTAU010000675.1:0-6871 GCA_043737375.1 Planctomycetia bacterium | reverse complement strand
CGGGCAAGTTCGCGTCGTCGAAGTCAACATGGTTTATCACGAAGATGAAGCTGAGGGTCGTCAAGACAATCGACTGCTCTCATCCGAAGCGCTCTCCTACGCGCCCAAGTTCGTGCATCTTCGGTCGCTGCTGTTGCATCGCACCCAGGCCACCGATGAAGGGCTGTCGCACTTGCGCAGCTTAAAGCACCTCGAAAGCATTTATATCTGGGACGGTTCGGAAGTCACCGACGCCGGAGTCGCGCATTTGGCCGAATTGCCGAAATTGCGCGAATTGCATCTCAGCAATGCAAAACTCACGGACGAATCGCTGCGGCATCTTAGTCGGCTTCCGAAGCTCGAAGACATCTCGATGCAAGGAAACCAGTTCACCGACCGAGGACTAGAGCATCTTCGCAATATGACACAACTAAAATCGCTCTGGATCGGAATCGGAAAGGGAACCGACAAAGTCACCGATGCGGGACTGGCACATTTAACCAAGCTGACGAACTTGAATTCTCTGGATCTTCAAGGAACTAAAATTACCGATGCCGGGCTGGTTCACTTGCGCGGAATGTCGAAACTGAAACAATTGTTGCTTGCGGAGGGAGTGACCAAAGCCGGTGCCGGAGCGTTGCACACGTTTCTTCCCAAAGCACAAATCACCAACTTTGCGGGCGCGGACGACAAGGGATTCGCCCCGGAGGAAAAAGAACCGATCGATCCGCCCGCCGCCGCTGCGCCGGCTGCCGACGATGCGAGCAAGAATGTCTCTTCGCCCGAAAAGTAGGCGGCCTCTGCAAATCAGTTGGAACGTAACTGCTCGGACAGTCGAGTGTGAGCATCTCGAAAGCAGTTCGGAAAATCAAGTGTGGCTGGGAATGCCTTCGTGGCGGAAACACTAGGGGCATTCATGCCCCTCAAAGACGCCCCAGTAAAACGCTCCACGTTTTTTAGCTCGCACGAGGTCGCGACAAGATCACAATAAACCCCAACGGGGTAAAGAAAACTGAAGACCAGCAGCTCGAATGACCTCGTTCCCACGCTCTGCGCGGGAATTAAGTTGCACTGGGAGAGGGGACTAACGTTCCCCGCTCGCCGAATCAGTCTCTCCGACGCCCTGTCCTCCGCTCCTGCAAAATTTTTCTCAAAATTCTTGCCTTATGCTAGCACCAGGTTAGCCGCCGGTCAGAATCTCACTTTTGATCGGTAAATCGCGGCTCGCCAAGCCTGGATAACCACCAGCCGGCGCGCCGGCACGGTTAACCGCCGCGCGACCGCAACTCGAAGCCCGGCAACGCTTTTCGGACCGTTTTGGAACTCCTGTTGACGTCTCGAAACAATCTTGTAAACTAGCCAACCACGCTGCATGTTGTGGCAGCAAGTCGATTGACCACAACATGTAGATGTTGAACGCTTTTCTCGACACAGCCCTGGCTAAGGGCAAATTTCTCGAATTAGTAGGAAGGATTCCTCTAGAATTCTTGCTGTCATTGGACGACAATTGCTACAGGAAGTATACGGATGTATACTCCTGGCTTGGACGCCTGTTTCCCCACACTCGGAAGGATCTGCACAATGGCGCACGCTGAACTTGGAGCGGCCAAACGCCCCGCCTCCACCATGAAAACTGCTCCCAAAATGACTCCCGCGAAAACCATCTCCCCCAAGCGTAATTCGCCTCGGGTTCGCCCCGGCGGCTTGCTGGTCGAGCCGACCTTTTGTCCAGTCGATGTCGACAGCCCGTTCGACACGGCTCAATGGGACGTGCGTACGGCCGCCATCAAAGACGAAAACGGCGGAATCCTATTCGAGCAAACCAACTGCGAAGTTCCCACCTGGTGGAGCCAGTTGGCCACGAACGTCGTCGTCAGCAAATACTTCTATGGCGAGATCAACACGCCCGAGCGCGAGCATAGCGTCAAGCAGCTCATTCATCGCGTGACCCGCACGATCGCCGACTGGGGCATTGCCGATGGTTACTTTGCCACGGCCGACGACGGCGAGCGGTTCTATCGCGACTTGACCTGGCTCTGCCTGCATCAGCATGGCGCGTTCAATTCGCCGGTCTGGTTCAACGTCGGCTTGTACCACCAGTACGGCGTCGAAGGCGCGGCCTGCAACTGGCATTGGGACGCCGAAACCGATGTGGTCAAGCAGCCCGACAACCCGTATGAGTATCCGCAAGGTTCGGCCTGCTTCATTCAAAGCGTGAAAGACAACATGGAAGACATCATGGAGCTCGCCCGCAGCGAGGCCATGCTGTTCAAATTCGGCTCGGGCACGGGCACCGACTTGTCGACGCTGCGCTCACACCGTGAAAAACTTTCGGGCGGCGGCAAGCCCAGCGGTCCGCTGTCGTTCATGCGGGTGTACGACCAGATTGCCGCGGTGGTGAAGAGCGGCGGCAAGACGCGCCGCGCCGCCAAGATGCAGTCGATCAAGGTCTGGCACCCCGACGTGATGGACTTCATCGAGTGCAAGGCGAAGGAAGAAAAGAAGGCCCGCGTACTGATCGAGAAGGGAGGCTACGAGTCGAACTTCAACGGCGAAGCTTACAGCTCCATTCTGTTCCAAAACGCCAATCTTTCGGTTCGCTTGACCGACGACTTTATGCAAGCCGTGGTGGCCGACAAGCCCTGGGCCACGCATTGGGTGACCGACGAAACCAAGGCAGGCCCGGTGTATGCGGCTCGCGACGTGATGGCCCGCATGGCCGAATGCGCCTGGCAATGCGGCGACCCGGGCGTGCAGTACGATACGACGATCAACACTTGGCACACGTGCCCCAACAGCGGGCGAATCAATGCCAGTAACCCGTGTAGCGAGTACATGTTCCTCGACGATACGGCCTGCAACTTGGCCAGTATCAACCTGATGAAGTTCCGCCGCGACGATGGGCTGTTTGATGTCGAGCGGTTCCAAAACGCTTGCCGGATGTTCTTCATCGCGCAAGAAATTTTGGTCGATCACGCCAGTTATCCGACCAAACGGATCGCCGAAAAGAGCCATCGTTATCGCCCGCTGGGGCTGGGTTATTCGAACCTGGGGAGTTGGATCATGTCGTCGGGCGCTGCCTACGACAGCGACTCGGCCCGCGGACTTTGCGGGGCGATGACGGCGCTGTTGCACGGAGCGGCCAACCTGACGAGTGTCGAGCTGGCCGCGGCCGTCGGACCGTTCGATGGTTACGAAGCCAATCGCGACCCGATGTTGAACGTCATGCAAATGCACCGCGACGCCGTCGAACAGATCGACCCGTCGTGCCCTGAATATCTTAGCAACGCGGCACGGCGCGTTTGGGACGATGTGCTGGTTTCGGGTCGCGAGTACGGCTTCCGCAACGCCCAGGCTACGGTGCTGGCGCCGACCGGAACGATCAGCTTCCTCATGGATTGCGACACCACCGGCATCGAGCCCGACATCGCGCTGGTCAAGTACAAGCAACTGGCCGGCGGCGGTATGCTGAAGATCGTCAACAATACCGTGCCCGCCGCGCTGAAGACGTTGGGTTACGATCAACCGCGCATCGAGTCGATTCTGGCCTATATCGAAAAGAACGACACGATCGAAGGCGGGCCGGACATCAAGGACGAGCATTTGAGTGTGTTCGATTGTGCCTTCACGCCGCGCAACGGCACCCGCTCGATCGCCTGGCGAGCGCACGTAACGATGATGGCGGCCGCGCAGCCGTTTCTCTCGGGCGCGATCAGCAAGACGGTGAACATGCCGCGTGAAACGACGCCGGCCGACATCGCCGATGCGTACCTGGAAGGCTGGCGACTGGGACTGAAGGCGATCGCAATTTATCGCGACGGCTCGAAGGAAAGCCAGCCGCTGAACACCAGCAGCGAAGCCGACAAGGCCGCCGCGAAAGTCATCTCCGCCCCGCGTCGCGAACGGCTGCCGGACACGCGCGATAGTAAGACGCACAAGTTCAATGTCGCCGGACACGAAGGCTATCTGACCGTCGGGCTGTACGAAGACGGCCGGCCTGGCGAGTTGTTCATCACCATGGCCAAAGAGGGTAGCACCGTCGGCGGGTTGATGGATTGCTTCGGCACGGCAGTCAGTATGAGCTGGCAGTACGGCGTACCGCTGGAAGTGTATGTGAATAAATTCGCGCACACGCGCTTCGAACCGATGGGACATACGAAGAACCCCGAGATTCGCATCGCCAAGAGTATTGTCGATTACATCTTTCGTTGGCTGGGAATTATGTTTTTGCCCGGCTACAAGGAGGCGAATCGCGGACTGACTGGCGACGACGGCGGCGGAAAGTCTTCGAGCAAGTCGTCGGAGGACGCGACCACAGAGATCAAGCCCGTCGCCAAGAAGGTTGGCGGGCCGACCGGTTTGCAAGGAAGCAGTAGCGTCGGCCAATCGGGTTCGGCCGGGGTTAGCAAGACATTGGCGATTCAGGTCACATCGAAGCCGGCGACCAATGGTCATCAGAACGGCGGTGCTACGAACGGCAGCAGCGTGAACGGTAGCAATTCGAACGGCAATGCCTCGGCAAAAAAGCTAAGCATTGTCGATGCCAACGCCGCGATGTTGCAACGTGCGGGTGTGAAGATCGCCAACGCGCCGAGTGGCGGCTCGCTGGTCAACCGCGATGAGCAGTTCGCCAGTTTTCAGTTGGATGCGCCAAGTTGCGACAATTGCGGAGCGATCACCGTTCGCAACGGCAATTGTTATCTGTGCCACAACTGCGGCAACAGCATGGGCTGCTCGTAGTAGGTCGGAATTTATTCCGTCCTGTAGTAGAACGGAATTCATTCCGTTTTGTAGCATCGATTAAACGAATCAAACGGAATGAATTCCGTTTTACAAAGCGGGTGCCGGTGTGGCCGCCGGCACCCGCCTTCGTTTGATTTGCTCGCTAAAGGGTCTCTAGACTATATTGCTAGATCCCGGATAATTGATTGTCACCATGCACATTTCGCCCAAACCGTGAATCATGGAAGCACTCGACTCTCTGGTTCAGCAGATCGTCGCTCAGGCCCAACCGTTGCGAATCGTGCTGTTCGGTTCCGCGGCTCGCGGCGACGCCCGAGCGGATAGCGACCTCGATTTGCTGATCGTCATGCCGACCGGCACGCATCGTCGTCAGACGGCGCAGCAGCTTTACTGCAATTTGAACGGAATGGGACGTCCCTTCGATTTAGTCGTCGCCACCGAGGAAGATTTGGCGACGCACGGCGACAATCCGGGTTTAGTTTATCGTTCTGCGCTTGCGGAGGGTCGGATACTTTATGCCGCATGACGTGCCAGCAGGTTCCGCTGGGGATTGGCTCCAGCATGCCCAGGCCGATCTTCGGCTTGCGGAGATCTCGGATACGACAATTTTGCGGGAGCTTTTATGCTTTCACGCGCAACAAGCCTGCGAAAAGTCTCTTAAAGCGCTGCTGTTGCACAATGGAACCGAATATCCACGTACGCACAACTTGAAAACGCTGCTCGATCTACTGCGTGATAATTGCGAAATTCCAGATGCGATTGATGCCTGTGCGACGTTAACTGATTACGCGGTTCTCACGCGGTATCCGGGAATTTACGAGCCGGTCGAAGTTGACGAATATGCCCACGCGGTTAGGATCGCGCGAACTGTCGCAGAATGGGTCCGAGGTATGATGGATTCGGAAAAGTCTTGCTAGTGCTTGTTTTGTCGCTCATCAGCAATCATGCCGCACACTCCTCGCTACAAACCGCACGAGCGACCGGGACTGAGCGATACCTCGCCCGAAGCGCAGGCGGTGCTCGACGATATCTATCGCCACATGTCGCCGGAGCGTAAGCTTGAGATCGTCTTCGAGATGTACGCGGTCGGTCGCCAATTGCACGCTGCGGGTGTGCGCTATCGCCAGCCTGATGCCACGGATGACGAAGTGCTGACCGAGTGGTTTCGAGCGACGCTTGAACCGGATTTATTCCAAGCCGTCGAGGAGCAGCGTGCCAGACTTCGCGACCGATCTTGAAGTCGTACGTCACGTAATCGAGGTTCTCGATCGCATGGGTCTGCGCTATGCGATTGGCGGATCCATCGCCAGTTCGGCACATGGCACACCCCGCTTCACTCAAGACGCTGATATTGCCGTCGAGCGATTCACCGGGCGAGAAGCAGAGTTTGCCGGCATGTTCGGGGCTGATTATTACGTCAGCATGGTCGCGATCGAACAGGCCAATCAACGATACTCGACGTTCAACATTATCCATCTCGCCTCGGGTTTTAAGGTCGATATTTTCGTGCAAGGTCGTCGCGCGTTCGATCAGTCAGTGCTCGACCGCCACGTATTTTTGACACTTCCCGGCTCCGCGAACGTTCAGGGCTTTGTCGCCAGCCCCGAAGATATTCTGCTGCTCAAGCTCGAGTGGTATCGCCTGGGGAATGAGAGTTCCGATCGTCAGTGGGGCGACATTCAAGGGTTAATTAAAGCGCAGCGAGCTCAGCTTGATCTCGCGTACCTTGAAACTTGGGCTCAGCGACTGGGTGTCGACGATTTGTTGGTACAATCGCTCAATGAACCGTAAGCTTATGTTGCCCGGAAATCGCAAAATGGTCGACGAAATTTAAGCCGCCCTCGCTGGTCAATGTGTCGACTATTCTGGTGTCACCGCGCTAGTCCCTCGGCAACGTTCGTCCATGATCGGCGTACAGTTCGAACACGGCATCAAACGCATCCTGAACGTTGGCTTGAGCTTCTTCGAGCGTGTCGCCTTCCGTAATCAACTCCGGCAACACCGGAGAAGTGACGGTGTAACCGCCTTCAGGCTGTGGAGTGAACACTAATGGCAGGCGGTACATCATGCTCGACACCTTTGAACGATGTTCAGGCGATAGCGGCGACGTCAATCAAGCACGTACTCGCATTCACTCCAGCGAGGCCGG
>JAYTAU010000674.1:0-2774 GCA_043737375.1 Planctomycetia bacterium | reverse complement strand
ATTGCGCAATGCGGCCTGTTCGACACCCGTTCGTCCAGCAACATTCGGATCGGTCGTGTTGACGGTCGAATCCTCTTCATGAAAGAGTCGCGGTCCGGCAAAAATCGCATCGGTCGATAGCAACACGAACTTCGCTTGGACATGCTCGGCACCGGCGGCAAGAGCGCCGACAAACTCGGCCTCGCGCATCCAATCGACGCTCGGCTCCGACGGATGATCCCACGCCGAGCTACACGATGGACCGGCGTAAACGATCCAACGGGGCTGAACGCTTTCGACCAGGACTGCGACGTCGGCTGCTGCCGTGTCAGCGGAAGTTAATGAAGTGTCGCCCCGCTCGGGTGTGACGACGAATTCTTGTAGCGCAATCGCTAAATTATCGTGCAGCATACCGCTGCCAACCAGCAAAAGTTTATCTTGCAAAAGCTTATCCACCACAGCCTCCTTGCCATCGGTGATTCTTCGAAGTGTATCGCCACGGGAAATCGATTTGGCGATTCACGGGCGGGGCGGATTGTACCGGCGATGGCCGGCGGTGCCAACTCGTTTTATTCCTCCGCGTGCTAGCACGCCGATCGTCGTTTTCAGCTCCTGGTTTCGCCGGGGATTTGACTGCGAGTCGACGTTGTGCCAGCTAACGACTCCGCTTCGCGCTGTCCCCCGGCGAAGCCGGGGGCTGAGGAAACGCCCACACAGGTTTGTATTGACGGTCGTTCGCCGCAACTGATAGAGTCGATTCCACGGGGTGTGTACGTTCTAGATCGCTCAGAAGGCGATCGTCACGGAGGATGTTCGAATGCTCCAAACTTTGGGCGTGGTTCAGGTTCCGCCGGCTTCGAGCTTGCCCGGTCTCAAAGGCAACCGCTCGTTTCAAGGCAAGTCGCTGTTGGGCTGGGTCGTGCGCCGCGTAACCGACAGTCAACGCCTAGACGGCGTCATCGTGGTCGCGCCCGACAATCCGACCGGTCAAGCGCTGGCCGAACTGGTTCCACCCGACGTGCCTTTGTATCTCAGTCAGCGAAACGATCCGCTGGGCCAACTTGCCGACGCACTGATCAGTTATCCGTCGCATGCCATCGTGCGGATCGAAGTCGACCACCCGTTTATCGATCCGGAGTTGATCGATCGGTTGGTGACCCATGCCGCAGAGCATCCCGTATTCGACTACATCGGTTACGCTTCGGCCGACGGCAAACCGACCGTGCAATCATCGCTGGGTGTTTTTGCCGAATGGTGCCGCACGAAGGCCTTGCTGGCAGCCGACCGCGAGGCATATCTTTCGTCAGACCGTCAACAAGTGACGCGTTATTTGTATACGCAACCCAAGTTCGCGGCGCGACTGATTCCGGTGCCCGCCGAATTGGATCGCGGCGATGTCCGCTTGCGGATCGACAGCCCCGAAGATTGGGAACATGCGCGGACGATCTTCGACGCGCTAGGCGAAGAACACTTGGGCTGGCAAAAAATTGCCGGCCTATTGGAGCATCAACCGGCGATCCGTCAGCGCATGGCGGCTATGAATCGCAGCGACGAAGTTTAGAAGCCCTAACTTTACTGATCGAGGCAGTACCGGCAGGGCACTGGCACACAAAGCCGCTAGTAAACCAAACCCCCTATTCATTTCTACGTTACGACGTTTTTCATCCGTCAAGCCGAGGGTCGTTCGATGAGCCCCGACAAGCTACTTCCCTGGGCTGCTGAAACTCAGCAGCCCGGCCTGGCGCTAAGCAATCGATTCGACAGCGCACACATCGCTGCGCAGCGACAGTATGCGGTCATCTCGGCGGTCGAACAGGCGACCCGCGTTCGTGAACGACCGTCGGCGTTTTTGTTCGAGTTCAGTAATGTGCTGTTCGATTCGACCGCCTGGCAGCGCTGGCTGTTGCGGGTTTTGAAGCGTTTGAACGTACATTGCGACTATGCCGGACTGTTCGCGGTCTGGGAGCAGCATTACTTGGTCGAAGTGCATCGCGGTCGGCGCGAATTCGCAGAAGCTTTTGCCGCTTACTTGCGCGAACTCGGTTTGACCAACGGACAGATCGACGAAGTCGAAGCGGCCAGTCAACCGCGCCGCTTGCAATTCGTCAGCGACATTCGCCCTTTGCCCGGAGTGCGACGGACGCTCGATCAATTGTCGGCAGATGGCGCAGCACTGGGCGTATTGGCGGATAGCGAATTCACCAGCAGCGGCCTGTTGCATCAGGTCGAACAGTTGGGCCTCGCAGGGCGATTTGGCGTCGTGCTATCGTCGCTCGATATCGGCAGCGTCAAGCCCGATCATGCCGGCTATCTGGCGGCCATTGAAGCATTCGAAATCCCCGCCGAGCGGATCGCTTTTGTCGGCCATCATCCCGCGCATTTGCGGGCCGCAACGCAATTGGGCATGTCGACGGTCGCATTCAACAACGATTCGCTCGTCACAGCCGATCTTTATCTCGACCGGTTCGACGAACTGCTATCGAACTTCCGCGAGTGGCCGCTGTAGGCGCGAATTTCGATTCGCAAACTTCTGAGCCAGAAATTCTTACCTAACCGGCATTTTCGTTCACGTCGTTACAATCGGCGTGTCGAACAATTCTTTGCAGAAGCCGCTGCGCGACAACCGGGATGGTTGTCGCCGCCCCGTTTTGCGGACGCCCCGTTTTGTCATCGATCAAACCGTCGCTTGACTGCTGCCTTTGAGGGCACCGGTTGAGCGAAGTTTTCAGCCCGATCGGGCCAAGGATGCACAGATGATTCGATCCATCATGCTTGGAATGCTGCTAGCAACCACG
>JAYTAU010000673.1:0-2776 GCA_043737375.1 Planctomycetia bacterium | reverse complement strand
TCTAAACCCAGTAACAATCGTCTTATCGCGACCAATGGTCGCGGCTTTACACGGGCGGATTTACGGCCAAATGGAGCACCCCTACACCGCCTGTCCATCGAAAACGCTTATGGTATAGTGGCAAATCGCCATTCAATCTAACTATTCACACGCTTGCTAACGCTTTCACTCTTGTGGCACTATCTACCGTTTCCAAGTCCGTCGGCGTGGTTTTGGCTGCCGGTCGCGGCACGCGCATGAAGTCCGAATTGCCCAAGGTCCTGGTGCCGGTCCTTGGCCGGCCGATGATCGAGTACGTTCTGGACGCACTGGTGGAAGCCGGCATCGACGAAGTCATCGTGGTGGTCGGCTATCGCGCCGACCTGGTTCGCGCGGCGTTGGACGATCGCAAGCATATCACATTCGTCGATCAGACCGAGCAACTTGGCACCGGCCACGCCGTGATGATGGCCCGCGCGGCTTTGCAGCAACGACTTGGCAGCATGGTGCTGATTGTTGCCGGTGATTCGCCGATGATGCAAGCCGATTCGATTGCCGCGCTGCGCGATGAATTTCGCGAACGCCTGCCGGCGTGTTTGATCGGCACCACGCATAAAGACAATCCCCATGGGCTGGGTCGAATTGTCCGCGACGCCGATGGCAATTTCGCCCGCATCGTCGAGGAGAAAGATGCCACGCCCGCCGAGCGTCTGCTGACCGAGGTTAACATGAGCTGCTACTTGTTCGATTGCGAGAAACTGCTCGGGGCACTCGACAACATTGGCAACAACAACGCGCAACGGGAATATTACATCACCGATGCACCGGGAGTATTGCAAGCTGCGGGCGAGTCGGTCATCGCCTTGGATCGATTGCAGCCGGTCGAATCGCTCAGCATCAACACTCCGGAAGAATTGCAGGTGGTTGAACAGGAACTGTTGCGACGAAAATAGACGTTCCTCGTTCCCACGCTCTGCGTGGTAACGTGCATCCGGACGCTCCGCGTCCATCGAAGCAGTGACGATTGTCCATCTAAATGAGATGATGGCCGCAGAGCGGTCGAAGAACCATTCCCACGCGGAGCGTGGGAACAAGTGAGACGAGCCAGATTCGTGCGAAAGTAACAATTGAATTGGTTCTCGTTCCCACGCTCCGCGTGGGAACGCCACACCGGACGCTCCGCGTCCCTTGAGGATTGGTAAGTTGTCGTATAACTGCAAGTACAAAGGCCGCGGAGCGGCCGCAAGAAACATTCCCACGCGGAGCGTGGGAACGAGATGGAAGATATGAACGACCTGAAGATTTTTAGCGGACGCGCGAACCCCGAACTGGCCAAGCGTATTTGCGCATACCTTGGTCTGGCCCCGGGCAAGATCTCGATGGGAAATTTTCCCGATGGCGAGATTTCGTGCAAAATCGACGAGGATGTGCGCGGCCGTGATGTGTTTCTCATTCAGCCGACTTGCCCGCCGGTGAACGAGAACATTATGGAGCTGCTGGTCATGATCGACAGCTTCAAACGGGCCAGCGCCGATCGCGTGACCGCCGTGCTGCCCTACTTCGGCTACGCCCGGCAAGATCGCAAAGATTCCGGCCGCGTACCGATCACCGCCAAGTTGGTCGCCAACATCATCACCCGAGCGGGTGCGGATCGCGTGTTGGCGATGGATCTGCACGCCGCGCAGATTCAAGGTTTCTTTGACGTGCCCGTCGATCACTTGTACGCCGCCCCGGTGTTGAACGATCATTTTACTTCGCTGGGTTTGAAACGTGAGGATATTGTGGTCGTCAGTGCCGATGAAGGAGGCATCAAGCGTGCCGTCGGTCATTCGTTGCGATTGCAAGCGCCGTTGGCCATCGTCGATAAACGCCGCACCAGCGCCGATGTGACTAAGCAAGAAAATGTGATCGGTGCCGGCGTCAAAGATAAAGTCGCCCTGATGTTCGACGATATGATTAGCACTGGTAGTTCCATCTGTGGTGCGGCCCGCGTGTTGCATCAGTTTGGCGCGCGCGAAATTCATGTGGCCGCGACGCATGGCGTGCTGGTCGGCCCGGCGATCGAGCGATTACAAACCGCGCCGATCAGCAGCGTGATCATTACCGACACGATTCCGCTGTCGCCGGAAAAAATGCTGCCCAAGATCAAGATCCTCAGCGTGGCTTCGCTGCTTGGCCAAGCGATTAAGCGAATCCATCGCAACGAATCGGTCAGCGGGCTGTTTACGTAAGTTCGTGCATGGCAACAGCATGTAATGTAGGAGCCGATTCCCATCGGCGACAATTCGACGTCGGTCGCGGCCGGGAAGCCGCTCCTACAGATGATTGGCTCCGACCGCACAGCTCACGTACAATACTCGCAATCCGACCTTCTCCCAACGGTTGCCAATTATGCCCTCTAAACTCGCGTTCATCGCCGCCGCTTGGCTGTTGTCAGCGACATTGTGTTTATCTACGACTTGGGCCCAGCCAGGCTCGGATCGTAAGCAACTGCCTGATACAAAACAATCTTCCTCTGCGACCAGCAACGAAACCGCCGCGCACGTTCGCCGTTTGGTTCGGCAGCTTGACGCCGGCGAGCAGCAAACCCGCGACCAAGCCGAGGCCGAACTGTTGAAACTCGGACCCGACATTCTCGAACAACTACCATCGGTGACCGATAAAACGACGCCGTCGGCTCGCGATGCTTTTGCACGATTGAGAAAACAGTTCGAACAACAAGCCGCCGACGAGACCATGCGCCCGACTTTGGTCACGCTGTCGGGACAGGGCATGCCGCTTTCGAAAGCTGTATCCG
>JAYTAU010000672.1:0-2789 GCA_043737375.1 Planctomycetia bacterium | reverse complement strand
TAGCATTTCCTTCAAGCACAGCAGCAACACAGTATGGTCGCAACAACATGTGACTGCACGTGAATGCAGCTACTATATAGTGTGCGTTAGCCCTGGGGTTAGAATCAGCAGTATCAACCTCTACAAATAATTCTCCGTTACCTCTGTTACCTCCTGTTCATTTTAGGCGTTGTTAGTCGCCGTTGGATGCTTGCGAACCCAGGCCTGATACTTGCTGACAATCAAATTCAAAAACGTCTGCGGCAATAAGCGTTTCAGTCGCCAATACCAACGCGCCTTGACGCCCAGGATCACATACAGCCGCTTGCAGTGCATGGCTCGCACGGCGGCATCGGCCACGTCGTCGGCCGTGAATCGCGCGCTGTCGGTGTAGAACTCGGCCGCACTCAGTTCGGCCGCGCTGCCGGCCGGCCAATCCTTCAATAAATTCGTGCGAAAAAACAACGGGCAGATCACCGTCACGCCAATCCCTAGCGGCTTCAGTTCGCCGTACAGCGTCTCGAACAGAGCCAATGTGCCGGCCTTCGATACATTGTACGCAGCCATCGACGGAGCGCAGGCCATCGCCGCAAACGACGCCGTGCCGATCAAATGCGCGCCCGCTGCGTTGCGCTTCATCCATTCGAGCAACACATGGCAGCCGAGTATTCCGCCCCACAAGTTGACTTGCAGCATGCGTTCCCACTGTTCCAGCGAGAATTCTCCGACCAATCCCGACCCGCCGATGCCCGCATTGCTTACTAACAAATCGAGCCGCGGCCAGTCGGCTTGCAATCGTGCCGACAATGCCTGCCATTCGTTGAGTTGCGTGATATCGAGCCGCTCGACACGCGCTTCGCCGCCGGCTTCGATCACCAACCGCCGAGTCTCTTCGGCACCGGCCGTGTTGATGTCGGCTAGCGCGATCATCCAACCGTCGCGTGCCAGCCGCAAACTGATCGCGCGACCCAAACCGCTGGCCGCACCGGTGACGATGGCATATTTGGGCATGGCGCGGCAATTACGAATTGCGAAGGACGAAAGGCAGAAGGAAAATGGAAACGAATGCACCGCGAGTAAATGGCGAACGCAGTTTGCTTAGCTTAGGATTGTCGCGCAAAGACGCCAAGAGGGGGACGGATTAATTGGCGTCGCTAGGAATGCTTGGCGGAGCAAGGGTGTTCTGCGATTGCGATACCGGAACGCCACAGAGGGCGTTCCCTACAGAGGATAACTCTCGAATCACTACTGAAAACTGAACACTGAAAACGGAACACTCAGCAAAGCCCAGGGCACTGACGTACCCCGCTTGCCAATCCAAGCTCACAACCCAAACTCGCAATACTTCGCCTGACAGGCTGACGTGTACGCAATCCGCATCCGCCGCGACTTGGGAAAAAATTGAGCGCAAGCCGTGGTACTCCAATAATCGCTATGCATGCAAACGCTGCGATGATCGGGCCCTTCGCCATTGCCCTGGTCGTCAAGGCCATGATCGCCCATCAACCTCGCCAGTTCGTCGCCATCGAACGCTCGATGAACGGCAAACAAATGTTCCAGTCGATTGAATCGAAACTCGGCCGATTCGAGCACGCGCCGGCCGCGCAACACGCTGGGAGCACGCGTCGAAAAGATCGCCTGCGGGCTGACCTCGACTTCTCGCATCGCGGCGGTCTGGAAATGATTGGTGTGATACAACAGGTCCTCATCCGCCGTCGGCCGGCGAACTTCGCTGCGTGTGTTCGAGAGTTCCAGCGAAGCGATGTCTCCCGTCGCATCAGCCAGCATGACGATGCCCGCGCCCCAACGCGGTTGCGAAGCAATGTGTGCGACCGCTTCGGACACCGTCGAACATGCACTCAATGCGCCGGCCAGTTGCATCGAGATCGGCATCGCCACGGTCGGCTTGTCGCGCACAAACGCATAGTTGTACGTCATCGCCAGGCCGCGCTCGTTCATACCATCGACAATGCCGGCCATCGGGGCCGTGGTGAATTCGATCGAGCGAAAGCCGTCTCGCGGCCGGCTCTCGCGCAGCGTGTAATACGGCATTACCAGCGGCAGGTAATCGAAGTTGCGGGCAATAATCGCTTCGCCTGTCGCCGAGCGCGCGCCGCGTACGGCAACCGCCGAGCATGCGCCTAAGCCGGGAGTGACGGATTCGTCAGTGTTGTCGTTGTCATCGTCGCGTTCCACGTCGGGAGCTTCGTCGCCGTGCTCAGGTGCATTCGACGGACGTGGGCGAACGGCACTCGTTTTGGCCTGCATGCCCGACATGACGGCTTCGAGAACATTGAACAGGCAGATCGAGTCGAGGCTCAGGCCGGCGCCGTCGGCCAGCCCTTCGATGCGACTGAGCAATGCGGGCGAATGAGTGGACAGCGACCGCTGCAGCGCGAGCGAGGCCTTACGCTCGGCCACGCGCCGGAACGCGGGAAATGGCATCCACCACGGCTGTTCCAGTCGAAACGCTTCGAGCCGGCGCAACGCCCCCCGCGCCCGGCGAATGCTGCGGCGCAGCGCCTGCCCTTGTAGGCGGCCCATCTCGGCGGGGTCACCGGCACAGATGACATCCAGTCGGCATTCAGGGTGTTGCATGGTCGGGTGGTTCAGAGCGAGACATACGCCGCGGACGACTATCTATCTATTGTACGCCTTCGCTGGTAGCGGGGCTGGAGGCTTGGGCCTGGAAACCTGGGTTTGGGGTTTGGGACAGGAGGATCTCAAATTCAATCCGCCAATGATGCGCAACGCCCGATCCCCGATCCCCGATCCCCGATCCCCGATCCCCGATCCCCGATCCCCGATCC
>JAYTAU010000671.1:0-6922 GCA_043737375.1 Planctomycetia bacterium | reverse complement strand
CAGAGCATCGCCACGAAAGAGATTTCGCGCAACGTGGCCGAGACCAGCACTGCCGCCACCACGGTGTCGCGCGGTGTGACCGAGAGCGCCTCGGCCTGTCAAGAAATCGCCAAGAGCATTACGCTGGTCGATCAGGCTGCTCGTCAGACCGCCAGCGGCGCGCTAACGACCAAGAACGTCGGCTCGCAGATGCACACCGTGGCCCACGATCTGCAAACGCTGGTCGGACAGTTCCAAGTGTAGTCGAGTTTTTGTAGGGAGCGCCCTCAGTGGCGTTCCGGCATCAGCGTGATTCCGGAACGGCACGGAGGCACGTTCTCTACAGAGGACATTGTTTGCTATTGTCGTCTGCAGCCGGCCGCCCCGAATCACGCGGGGCGGCCGCGCTAGCAGCCGCAGGAAACGAATTTTAGCCCTAGTGAACGCACTCTGGGACAAGAGATTGGCCGCGAATGGATACGAATTGGACGCGAATATTTGAACACACTAGCTGAGAAGGTCATCGGAGCAGCATATGAGGTGATGAACGTTCTCGGCCCAGGTTTTCTTGAGAAAGTTTACGAACGGGCGCTAGTTGCCGAGCTGCGACACTGCGGGATTCGATCCGCAGCTCAAGTTTCTGTGCCGGTTAAATTCAAGGGCGAGATTATCGGCGAGTACTATGCCGACTTGTTAGTCGAGAATGAACTTGTCGTTGAGCTTAAGTGTGTCAAAGTGTTTTGCGATGAGCATTTGGCACAATGCCTGAATTACTTGAAGGCGACGGAGAAGAAGCTGCTCATACTGATCAATTTTCAACATGCCAAAGTCGAATGGAAGCGGGTCGTTCGTGGGTTATGACTTTTTCCCCATTTGCGTCCATTCGTATCCATTCGCGGCTAATTTTTTCCGGCTCGCCCGTTTGTTCCGCGGACCATTTCAAATCGACACGGAGGATTTATGGAGTGCCCGCCGTTGAAAGTGCTAGTCGTGGACGACACGGTCACCTATCGCAAGATCCTCTCGGATCTGCTGCGCGAAATGCCCGACATCGAACTGGTCGGCACCGCGGTCAACGGTCGCGTCGCGCTCGAAAAAATCCCCTCGTTACAGCCCGACTGCATTACGCTCGATTTGGAAATGCCCGACATGGATGGTCTGGCCGTGCTGCGACAATTGCGGCGCGATCATCCGCACATCGGGGCGATCATGCTCAGCGCGTTTACCAGCCAAGGGGCCGAATCGACCACCAAGGCACTCAGCGAAGGGGCTTTCGACTTCGTGCTGAAACCCAGTGGGCCGAATGCCGACGAGAACATCCAACGCCTGCGACATCACCTGCGCGAAAAACTGACGACGTTTGCGAAAAGCCGACCGGCGGTTGCCGAGAATCTCGACAATCGACAAGCCGGCAGGAGCGAAACGTTCGCCACCACCAAAACACTGAGGGCCGACGCGCGCGATCACACCCAGGTTGCAACGCTCGACATCACGACCCATGCGCCGCGCGCCGCCGGCCGCGCACCGTGCGAACTGGTTGTGATCGGTATTTCGACGGGCGGCCCCGAGGCACTCGGCCGTTTGTTGCCGGCGCTGCCGCCCGACTTGTCCGCGCCGGTGCTGATCGTGCAACATATGCCGCCGTTGTTTACCAAGTCGCTGGCCGATGATCTGAATCGCCGTTGTCAATTGCAGGTTTCCGAGGCCCGCAACGGCGATCGGGTGACTGCCGGCAAAGTGTTGATCGCCCCGGGCGGTCATCAAATGAAACTCGTCGAACGCAACGGAGAATTGATGATCGAGATCACCGACGACCCGCCCGAGAATAGCTGTCGCCCGGCGGTCGATTACTTGTTTCGATCGGTTTCGCAAATCTGCGGAGATAAAACCTTGGCGGTCATCATGACCGGCATGGGCAGCGACGGAGCGCTGGGTTGTCGATTGCTCAAGCGACGCGGCGCGACCGTCATGGCGCAAGATGCCGCGAGTTGCGTTGTTTTTGGTATGCCGATGTTCCCCATCCAAGATGGTATCGCCGACATCATCGCCCCACTGCGCGAGCTGGCCGGTCACATTGTATCGTGCGTGGGACGGAGGACCACCACATGATTGTAACCAGTAGTGATATCGAAGCCGTGTCGGGCTTGGTCATCGATCTGTGCGGGATTTTGCTCGACGAGAGCAAAGGCTACTTGATCGAAAGCCGGCTGACTCCCATTGCCGAAGCGGCCGGCTGTCGTTCGTTTGCCGACCTGGCGTATCAGGCCCGCCACTCGGGCGACCATGCGCTGCAAACGCGCATCGTCGACGCGATTACCACCAACGAAACGCTGTTCTTCCGCGATCAGTCGCCGTACGAAGCGCTGCAGTTCAAGGCCCTGCCCGAGATGATCGACTCGAAGATCGGCAGCGTTTATCCCAAGCGATTGCGTATTTGGTCGGCGGCTTGCAGCACCGGACAAGAGCCGTATAGCATCGGCATGACGTTGTGTGAATTGATTCCCGACATTCATAGTTGGGATGTGTCGATTCTGGCAACCGATATTTCCGACGCGGCCGTGCGTCAGGCCAGCGCCGGACGCTATTCGCCCTACGAGATCGATCGCGGAATGAAGCCGGATTTGCTGAAGCGGTATTTCAACCAGGACGCGGGGGGCTGGAAAATTCGGGACGAAGTACGCTCATTGGTCAAATTCCAACGCATCAATTTGCTCGAAACATTCTCGGCGCTGGGCATGTTCGACGTCATTTTTTGCCGCAACGTGGCGATCTATTTTTCGCCGCAAGCGCGGGCCGGCTTGTTCAATCGTTTGGCGAATATTCTGAATCCCAATGGATACATGTTCGTCGGCTCGTCGGAATCGTTGGCCGATTTGGGTCCGCAATTCGCGCCGCAGCATCATTGCCGATCGGTGTTCTATCAGCCGACTTTGTCGCGTAAACTCGTGACTGCCGGCGCACGCTAGCTTCACTGCGGAGACACAGAGGCACGGAGAAAAAGTGGTCGCGTATGGATACGAATGAACGCGAATCGTAGTTTGTGCGGGCGGGAAGTGGCGCGAGATCCTAACTCTCCGCGCCTCCTTGTCTCGGCAGTAAATCTTCTTCGTCGAATTCAGAGGCGACAACGCTCGATGAACAGTTCGGCAATCTACGTCGACTGAAACAAATAGCGAACGTAGAAACCTCTCTCGCATCAAACGCCGCTGTTGGTTAACATCCGCCGCGCCAAGCCTTGTGGGACCGGTCTCTCGCGAAACGATTCCAGTCGCACGCGCTCGCCGGACGAATAGGATGATGGCTGCTTGCGCCATGGCTTCAGGAAGAAGCCGTGCTAGCAGCGCTCGACCAGGCAACAAAAAAGAAAAGGGCAAGCGATGGATCGTCGTCACTTTCTGACCGCCACGGTATTGTCGTTGGGAACCGCGGTCGCGGGCGGCTGTCGCAACAAACAGTTCGCTAAGGTCAGCGCGCCGGGGCAAGCCGATATGGTCGGCAGCCATCAGGCCGGTGCCGAAACCTATAAACCGCTGGTGCAAGAATCGGTCGCCAAACTATTGGGCCGCCATGCTTCGCACAATGTGCAGGCCGGTTTTCAGCCGCAAGGGCCCGAGCAATTGCCCGCGCCCCCGATTCGCGTTTGCTTTATCGCGGTCGAGAACAAAAGCGCCGAGGAAATCGGCGACTTCAAGGAACAGTTGTATCAAATCATCGATTCGCAAATTCTCGAATCGCGCACGTTTCAGTCGGTCAGCAAACGTTACGTCGATGCGGGGTTGATGGAAACGCGGTTGCGGCCCGACCAGTTGTTCATTCCGGACAACATGCGGACGTTTACGGCGTTTTTGCAAAGCCAAGGACAGCCGTTCGACTATCTGCTGTATGCCACGATCACCTCGGGCACGACTCGCGAAAACCAGGAATTTCAACGCGATTACTTGTTGACGTTGGAAATGATCAATGTTCACGACGGACAATACGACAAGCAATCGGCCTCCATCAGCAAGACTTATCACAAGAGCCGTGTCGGCCGGTTGATGCAGTCGTTGCAATAGATACGGATCCTCCCGCGAGATTTCAGCCTGCCGTGAATACGCGTCAGGCTGCTAGACGCGAACGTCGGTCGATGCCGGGTAGCGACGAGCATCTTGGAATGCAGCGAATTAAGCCCAGTGCCCCCCGGTGTAATTACCGGGGGCTAAATAAAATTAACGCTTCGCTCAAAATTATCGTCCTCTAAAGACTGATCGCCATGGACCACCGCACGCTTTCGATCCTGCTGTTGACCGCCGCGCTGACGGGCTGCGCGGTGGGACCATTTGGTACGCCCTTGCTCTCGTTGCGTTCGTCGGCCGACGATGTCGAGAGTGAATATCGCCTGACCAAAAACGTCGAAACGCCCGACCTGATGCGTTCGGTGCTGCTGCGGCAAATACCGGTGGGATCGACGCGCGAACATGCCCAGCGGCAACTCGAAATCGAAGGCTTCACTTGCAAATTTCGTCGCAAAGCCGATTTCTCCGACCAGTTCGACAAGTATGAAAACGTCGACTACGTTCACGGCGATCGTAACGACTCGCAAGGAATGTTCACCTCGAAACGTTGGCAAGTCGCCGTGATTCTCGATCAAGGACGCGTGTCCAAAATCGCCGTCAAGGAATCCTCGTCCGGGCTATAGTCCGTAAATGCTCAACAGTTCGGACAAACGACGCAGCATGGCCGGCGAGCGGTCGGGTTTATCCCGGTCGACAGCTTGTTTTGGCTTAGTTTTCCGCGCCGAAATGCCTCGCAACGCGTTCACTACAGCATCACGCAATCAGGGCGAACTCGGCCGCTCACCGCGCTGCTTCGGCATCGTGCTGGTGACTCTCGTCTGTTTCGTTGCCACCTTCGGCTGTTCGACGTACTCCGATCGACTCAAGGAAGTGCGTGCCGGCTACTTCAACGGCGATTTGGTATTCGCACGCCGTGCGATCGACGAAGGCCTGAAAAAACCCGGCAACGATCGCGATGTCCTGTTGCTGGAGCGGGCCATGCTTGAACTGGCCGAAGGCAAACCGCGCGAAGCCGAGCGCACCCTGCGAACCGTGCGCGATCGGTTCGACGAGCTTGAGGAAGCATCGCTTGCCGAAGGCGCGCTGTCGATGCTCAGCGACGATAATGCGAAATCTTACGCAGGCGAAGACTACGAAAAAGTTTTGATTCGCGCCATGCTGGCCGTCACCAACTTGATGACCGACGGCCAAGACGCGCAAGCCTATGCCTTGCAAACCATCGATAAGCAAAATCAGATCATCGAAAACGGCAAAGACCCGACGGGCGAGAACCCCAAGCTGGCTTATCAACGTGTCGCGTTTGGTCCGTATGTGCAAGGAATTCTGCGCGAGGCGACGCATAATAATTACGACGACTGCAAGCGCGCGACCGAATTGGTTTGTCTGTGGGAACCGGCTTTCAAATACGGCGCGCATGATCTGCAGCGCGCCTGGCACGGCAAGCATTCGAACCCCGGCAACGGCGTGTTATACGTATTCGCGTTTGTCGGAGCCGGGCCCTACAAGATCGAAACCGTCGAAGTGCCGACGCAACTGTCGTTGCTCGTCGCCGATCGAATACTCAGCAACAACCTCAATCAAACGCTGCCACCGACCATCGCGCCGATCGAAGTGCCCAAGGTGATCACCGTCGATAGCGCGGTGACCAACGTGCGCGTCTCCGTCGATCAACATCCGGTCGGCCATACCGAAACGGTGACCGACATCGGCCGGCTGGCCGTCCAACAATACGACGCGGTCTATCCGCAAGTAATTGCCCGGGCCGTGGCTCGTCGGGTCGTGAAAAAAGGAATTGTGTACGGGGCGAAAGAAGCGGTCGGCGTCGATAAAAATTCGCTCGGCGGGTTTGCCTTCGACGTGGCCGGTGTGGTTTGGGAAGCGACCGAAGCGGCCGATACCCGTTGCTGGGGTTTGTTGCCGGACAAAATTCAGGTGCTGCGAGTCGAACTACCCGCCGGGCAACATCAGGTCGCGCTGCGACCGGTCGGGCTGTCCACACCGGGGAATTTGGGAGTGTCGCAGGGGCTAAGTATCTCGCAACGCGAAGTCAAGCAGAGCGTGACGATCTCGAACGGTTACAACAGCTACATGCTGATCAACTGCCCCAGTTTGAACCCGGTAGGAAAAGTGCTGGTCAGCCACGGAAGTGCGGAGTTGGGAGTGCAAAGTGCGGAGTAAGCTGCATCACTCCGAACTTCCCACTCCGAACTTCGTCTCATTCGATCCAGCCGCCGCCCAACACGCGGTCATCGTCGTAACAGACCACCGCTTGCCCCGGAGCGACGCCGTCGCGTGGGTCATGCAGCGCGACCGCAATTCGGTCGTCGTCCAGCAGTTCGACCGTCGCTGCGCTCGCCGGGCTGTTGTAACGAATCTGCACCAGGCAATCGAACGATGCGCGCGGCCGCTCGACCAACCAATTCACGCGATTGGCGGTGAACGTTGCCCGTGCCAACTCGGCTTTCGTACCAATCACCACGCGCCGACTTTCGGCTTCCAGCCGGACTACGTACCGCGGTTCGCCAAATGCCAGGTTCAGTCCTCGCCGTTGACCGATGGTGAAGCCTTCCAGCCCCTCGTGTTCGCCGACCACTTCGCCCGACGTCGTGACGATCTGTCCCGAAGTATCGAACTCGGGCCGGCGCTTACGAATGAAGTTGGCATGATCGCCGCTGGTGACAAAACAGATCTCTTGGCTGTCGCGCTTGTCGGCCACGCGCAAACCGATCTGGCCGGCAATATCACGAATTTCAGATTTCTGAAAGCCGCCGACCGGAAACATCATGCGGGATAAAAATCGCCGCGCTACGCCGAACAGCACATACGATTGGTCTTTGCTGTGATCAAGCCCGCGACGCAGGGTTGGAATCGTCGATACATAGGCATCG
>JAYTAU010000670.1:0-2790 GCA_043737375.1 Planctomycetia bacterium | reverse complement strand
TACCCGGGCACCGTCGTCGCGGTCACCCACGATCGGTACTTCCTGGACAACGTGGCGAGCTGGATTTTGGAACTCGATCGCGGCCGCGGCATTCCTTACGAGGGAAATTATTCGGCGTGGCTCGAACAGAAGAAGGCCCGGCTGGCGACCGAAGAGAGCATCGAGTCGGCGCGGCAAAAGACGCTCGACCGCGAGCTGCAGTGGATTCGCAGCTCGGCCAAAGCGCGGCAGGCCAAGAGCAAGGCCCGCATCACGGCCTACGAAAAATTGGCCGCCGAGCGTTTCTCCGAAAAGGATGACGAGTTCGAAATGCAGATTCCGCCAGGCAAGCACCTGGGCGATCTGGTCGTCGAGGGCAAGAACTTGTCGAAGGCGTATGGCGACAACGTGCTGTTCGAGAACCTCAATTTTCGTTTGCCGCCCGGCGGGATCGTCGGCATCATCGGGCCCAACGGCGCGGGCAAGACCACGCTGTTTCGCTTGATCACGGGGCAAGAGCAGCCAGACGGCGGCGAGTTGCGAATCGGCGATACGGTCGAGATGGGCTATGTCGATCAATCGCGCGACGCGCTCGATCCCAACAAAACCGTGTGGGAAGAAATCTCGGCTGGCCTAGACAACATCGAGATCGGGGGCCGCAAAATTCAATCGCGGTCGTACGTTGCGAGGTTCAACTTTCAGGGCCCTGATCAACAAAAGAAAGTCGGCAAGCTGTCGGGCGGCGAGCGCAACCGCGTCCACCTGGCTAGTCTGTTGCGTCGCGGGTCGAACTTGCTGCTGCTCGATGAACCGACCAATGATCTGGATGTCGATACGCTTCGCGCGCTAGAGGAAGCGATTCTGAATTACTCGGGCTGCGCCGTGGTGATCAGCCACGATCGCTGGTTCTTGGATCGTGTGGCGACGCACGTGATTGCTTTTGAGGGCGACGGTTACGTCCACGTTTGCGAAGGCAACTTTCAAACGTATGAAGAGCAGCGCAAAGTCCGCTTAGGGATGGAAGCCGACCAGCCGCACCGGTTTCACTATAAGAAGCTCAAGCACTGAGGAAGTGCGGAGTTGGAAGTACGGAATGCGGAGTGGAATTGTTTAGCCGCTCTCGGCACGCGAGCGAATCTCAAGCCGGTTCGATTTCGATAGTGAATATCAGATTGGCCGCAAATTAGTCACCACTCAAGCCCACCCATTGCAATGGGTGGGCTTACGGTTGCGGTAAGTTTTGCATCGGGGACAAACTAAGCTTAACGTAAATTGAATCTCACATCACCTTTGCTTTTTCCAAATCCTCGTCCTTGTCGAGCTTGTACAGCGGCAAGTAACGATAGTAAACTTCAAGCGTCAGCGCGGATAACGCGGTCGTCATTAGTCGCCCGCCGGCGCGACTGCCCCAATTGTCTTTGGCCGGGTTCCAGCTCCCTTCGGCACACACATTTCCACGGACTTGCGACTTGACCAGAATGCTGCGCATGTTGCGATTCCATTTTTCCCAATCGGCACCGGGCACGTTGTGCATCACCTGCGTCGCATAGTACCAGTAGTAAATGTCGGCATCTTGCGGTGCGCCGGCTTTCGACTCCAGCGGCATCGCTTTCATCAAATAGTCGATGCCTTCGTTCAGGCCCGCGTCGCCGCGCGGAGTGCCTAGATATTGCAGACACAACAAACCCACGGCGGTCATCGGCGGATTGGCGTTTTTGTTGTTGGGCTGATAGCCGAACTTCCCTCGGTATTCGCCCGAGGCGGCTTCCAGCAGGCCGAGCTTAGCTTTCTCGAGTACGGCGGGATTGACTTGCAACTTGGCCATTTGCCCGCTTTTTAGCGCCATGATTTGCCAGCCGACGACCGACGTATCCGTATCTTGTGCACCGTGTTGATAGCGCCAGCCTCCTTTGCCATTCTGACCGCTAGCGATGAAGTTGAGCGCCGCCTGCGTCGGATAGCGCAACGAATCATCGCCCGACATTCCGTAGCATTCGCAGAGCGCGATCGTCGCCAGGCCATGTTCGTACATTTGATGGGCAGGCAATGTCGAAAGATCGCCGCCGGCTTTTTGTTTGGCGATCAACCATCGAATGCCGCGAGCGACGGTATCTTGGTAAGTCCCTTTTTTGGCATTCGACTTGGACTGGTGCGTTTGTCCGGCAGCCAGAAACGGCAATAGCGCCATCGCCGTGGCACCGACATCGGCCTTGTTGCCGCCGGAATATTTGCAACCGGGGTCGCTACACTTGGCCGTGTTGTGTTCGATGCTCCAACTGCCGTCGGCATTTTGATGGCGAGCCAGCCAACTGAGCGCGGCAGCGACCGCGCGTTCGGAAGGCTTCGTATGGCCGACACCGCTGCCCGGAGTTCCCGGGCGGCGATTGCCGAAGGGACCATTACCGCCTCCGCCAGGCAAGCCTTCAGGATCTGGCATTGCTGGTCCAGGCCCAAAATTCATTACGGTTCCCCAATCACCGCTTTCCGCAATCAATCCTAAAGTTCCACCGCTAGAAGCAATGAACTCATTGGTATCGGTTGTGGAATTCGGATCTCGCAATGGCGGTTCGTACGAGGTTTTTTCGAGCGCAGCGTCATCGAGAATGCTCGTTCTTACTTCCGGCGGCCCCAACTCAAAGCGTTGAAACTCGGTGGGCTCGGGCACATCGTCGACTACCGCCGTAAAGCTGGGAGCAGTCGACTTCGAAACATTGTTGCTCACCGCGCCCAGCACCAACACCGCGATGAGAAACAGCACCATGTGAACCACGGCGCTGGCGGCCCAAGAGGGTGCCTGGGTGGTAAACCAGT
>JAYTAU010000669.1:0-2791 GCA_043737375.1 Planctomycetia bacterium | reverse complement strand
CGTGTTGAGAATCAGTAAGTGCCCATCGACGACCGCATGATTGGTGTTGTAGCCGTGGTTGTAGTTGCGATAGGCGGCATTTTCGTTCAGCACGATGCGAAACAGCTCTTTCCCCAAGCCGTCGCGGCCTAACAATTGATTGGTCGATTGATCGAACAGCACACGGCTATCGCTAAAAAACGGTCCGCGATTGCCTCGTAGTTCAACCATTGCAAATTGCTGGTATCCCTGGTTTCCGCGACCCGAACCACGACTGGCTTTCTCGGCCCTGACCTGACCGTAGGGCCAGCCGGTTATGGTTTGTTCGAGCGATTTTCGCACGATGTAGTCGGCAGGTAGCGCGGCGACGAGCTGCTTGCCGGTCTTGCCGTCGAGACATTCAACATCGCCATATTGATTTTGCAACCGACGGTAATACTCGGCAGCCTCGGGCGTGCGCTGCGCGCTTTCATAAAGCCCGGCCAGCTTGGCGACGGCAAATCGCACTCGAACCGGATTGGTCGATTTTTCGAGGGTGCGTAATAGTTGCTCGCGTTCGAGCATCGTTTCGTTACCCCCTAGTTGCGAAAGTAACTGTTCTCGCGCGGTTTCGGCCAGCGGGTGAAAATCGAATTGTGCGATGAATTGCCGCAATCCCTCGACACGGTCTTGCCCGACAGGATTGTCTGAACCCCGCTTAGCACCGGACTTAGTCGACAGTTTTGTTAGACGTTCTTCGACGGCAGTATTCACGGCCGTACGATCGTCCCCTTCCGCATCGCGCCAGAGTGACTCCAAACGCGCGCGAATCCAACGGTCGCGACGCACCGACCAAGCCATGTCGACACTCTCGGGCTCTGTCGGCTGCGATTTAAGTTCCGCCAGTTTCAAATAGGCCGCTAGCGCGGCTGGCAGGTTGCCTTCGCGTTGGTTTCCGGCAGCCACCACCCGCAGGTAGGCAGCCCGTTCGGTTTCGAGTTCGATCAGTTGTTCGAGCTCCGGAAGTAAAGTTTTATTCGCGACAAAATCTTTATCGAGCGTCGCCGTCAAGGCGGCAATCAGCAGCTCGCGTGTGCGCGCCTTTTCGCCTTCGAGTCGATTGCGCAGGTCATCCCCCGCATTGGCCGGTAGCACGGTCATAAACGACTTTCGCAGGTCGGTAACCGCGAGGGCGAGATTGCCATCGTCTAGCGCAATCTCGCCGCGCCAGGCCAACGCTTCGACATCGTTGGGGGTGCGCGCCAAAGTTTGGTCGACATGCTTGCGCAGCGGCTCAAGTTGAAAGTATTTGTCTAGCGATTCGACACCCTGAGAAATGACATGCCCGTCGTAACAGATCAAGTTGCCCGGCACGGTTCCCGTGCGAGAGCGAGAACGACTTTTGACTTCTCCGTTGGCAACATCCAACTTGATGACTTCAGCCGAACTAAGCGGCAGAAAGTAATGTTTGCCACTGAAAAATCCGCGTCCGCTGGGGCGATTGGTCGACAAGGGGGTCGTCCAAAACGGCTTACCATCGGCGACTTTCAAGGCCTGAACGACATGCTCCGAAATCAGCAACAGTTGATCGCCGTTGACGGCTCCGACATACAATGCCTTTTCGCGCGGTTTCGACCACAACACTTTGCCATCGACCAAACTGACGCAATGCAGTTGGTCCGACTCTTGCGGGGTGACGAACACGCGGCCATCGGCCACGACGGCAGCAGCATCGAGCCAGTGCGACCCGGGATTCAGCGGCATGACGGCACCGCCGTTGTGCGGGTTCCAACCCATCTGCGCCCGTTGCTGAATGAGCAGTTCTTGTTGGGGAGTTCGTTTGTATTGATAGCCCCAGAGCAATGAGCGACTAGAAAGATCGACGGCCACGCTGGCACCTGCTCCGGTCGGACAGATCAACACACCGTCGGCATAGGAAGGAGTTGCGCCCAGCATTCGACGCAGCGGGTCGTGCAACACCCCGTCGTCCAGATAGGCCAGCTGTTGCACCCATTCGAGTTTGCCGGTCTTCGCATCCAGCACGACTAAACTGATCCCTTTTTTGATTTCGGCCAGCACGAAAAGTTGACCCTGCAACGGCAACGGCGCGCCGAGAAAATACACGCCGGCCAATTGAAGTTCGGATTCGGTCGCATCGCTTTGCGGCGCGGAGCTGCCGATTTGCCATTCAAGCGCGCCTTGGCGCGTTCGCAGCGAGCGTGCCGACAATAAGTTGTGTTGGTGGACCGGCATCATCGGCTGGCCCGTGTTGGGGTTGATTCCCCGACGGTTGACGAACGTCGAGCGGCGCGAGTCGTTCTGACCCTCGGGCTCGTCGACGGTGAAGACCAATTCTCCATCGCTACTCATCGAGCCGTAGGTGGCGTTTTCCCAAGTTCGTTCGCCCAGCGTATGAACGAAGTTGACATCGCGACCGACATTTACCGGCGTTTCGCCATTGGGCTTGTTCGAACCTGGTTCCCAAAAGCGTTTGCCGCTTTCGAAGTCGATGCCCCACATGCCTTGCGGCGTACGCATCAGCACCACGCCGTTGACCGCCAATGGCTGCAAGGCCGGCACGACGGCATGGCCAGAATCGACAAACTGTTTACGCATTTTGACCAGTTCGTCTTCGACGGCTTGGCTGGTCGCGGTGGTTACTCGCCAGCGATGATTCAACAGCGGACTGCCGCCGGCGCTAGCGGCATTGCGTGCCGCGTTGCCGCGCGACATGGCCCAATGGTCGGCCGCTACCGGCGATCCGACAGTGGATTCACCGACCGTAGCGGCAAGCCAGGCAACCGCTTTCGCGTCGTCGGTGAACAACGGAACC
>JAYTAU010000668.1:0-2792 GCA_043737375.1 Planctomycetia bacterium | reverse complement strand
AAAGCCGTGGGCATGGCACCCCATAGTGAACGAGAGAACACAAACGGCCGGGATCAAGCCGGCCGCTCGCGGTCATCGTAAACCGGAATTCATTCCGTTTTTATCGTTCGTGCGTTGCTCAAAAGACGGAATAAATTCCGTCCTACGGTCGGCGACATCTCCTACAGTTTTGCGCCTATCGCAGCGACCGGCTTTTGCTTCGCCGACACAAAGCAGACCATCGATCTCTCGATCAGCGGAATCTTGCCCATCGCCGGAAGTTGAGGGCCGTCCAGCTCGGGATAAATATCGCCCGGACTAGCGGCTGCGGTATCAATAAACTTGCGCCAGACCAGCGGCTTGGCGAGCTCGGGCACGGTGAAAATTCTCGGCATGGTTCCGGCGTGCAAGAACAGCATGATGTGCCGGCCTTCGCGCTTGGGGTCTTCGTCAATATCCGGCGCGCCAAAAATACAGACCAGGCTGCCGTCTGGACTCTTCCAATCGACTGGTCCACCATCGGCGGTAAACCAACTGACATCGGGAAAGTTGCCCGGGCGCGTCGGCTGACCCTTCAAAAAATCGACTCGGCGAACCGTGGGATTGCCGCGACGAAACGCGATCAGCGACTGAGCGAATCGCAACAAGTCGGCGTTCTTTTCCAGGAGCTTCCAGTTAAACCACGAGATGTTATTGTCTTGGCAGTAGGCGTTGTTGTTGCCCCGTTGCGTGCGGCGACACTCGTCGCCGGAGAGCAGCATCGGCACGCCTTGACTGAGCATCAGCGTGGCCAGAAAGTTTTTGATCTGTCGAAGTCGCACGGCCTCGATCGCTTTTTTCTTGGTCGGCCCTTCGACGCCGTAGTTGTCGCTGTAGTTGTTGTTGTCGCCGTCGCGATTGCCTTCGTTATTGTCCTCGTTGTGTTTATGCGAGTAGCTGACCATGTCGCTCAACGAGAAGCCGTCGTGCGACGTGATGAAGTTGATGCTGTGATACGGCTGCCGTCCGCCCGGCTGATATAGATCGCTCGACCCGGCTAGCCGCGTGGCCAAGTGGCCGGTCTGGCCAATGTCGCCTCGCCAGTAACGGCGAATGTCGTCTCGATAGCGGCCGTTCCATTCGGCCCAGCGCATGTTGGCAAACGAGCCGACCTGATACGCGCCGGCCGCGTCCCAGGCTTCGGCGATCACTTTGGTATCCTGTAGCAGCGGGTCTTCGGCAATCAGTTCGACCATCGGCGGATTGGGCATCACCTCGCCCATTCGGTCGCGACTGAGAATCGAAGCCAAATCGAAGCGGAACCCGTCGATGTGATAATTGTGAACCCAGTGCCGCAGACACAAGAAGATCATCTCGCGCACGACCGGATGATTGCCGTTGATCGTGTTGCCGCAGCCCGAGAAATTGCGGTAGTAGCTGCCGCCATTTCCCATCATGTAATAGACTTTGTTTTCGAGCCCCTTGAAGCCGAACGTCGGCCCGCGCTCGTTGCCCTCGGCCGTGTGATTGAACACCACGTCGAGAATGACTTCGATGCCCGCCTGATGCAGCGCGCGGACCATCTCTTTGAATTCGTTGACCTGCGAACCGGGCTCGCTGCCCACAGCGTAGCCGCGATGCGGCGCGAAAAACGCAATCGGATCATAGCCCCAGTAGTTCGGCCGATCCAGCTGGTGGCCGAACGGACTCTCGGTCGGAAACTCGTGAATCGGCATCAACTCGACTGCGGTCACACCCAGCGACTTCAAGTACGGAATCTTCTCGATCACGCCCAAGTAACTGCCGGGATGATCGACGCCGCTCGACGGGTCTTGCGTGAAGCCGCGCACATGCATTTCATAAATCACCGTATCGGCCAGGCTGCGGCGAATGTGCCGGTCGCCTTGCCAATCAAAAAAGTCGTCGACCACCACGCACTTCGGCGGGCGCACGATACCGTCGTCGGATGGCAAAAAATGCCCAGCCAGTGCACGCGAGTAAGGATCGATCAGACGCGCTCGACCATCGAAGCGCTGGCCATGTTCGGGATCAAACGGGCCGTCGGCCTGGTAATGATAGAGTTGTCCTGCGCCCAGGCCCGGAACAAACACGCTCCAAATATCGCCCCAACGATCGGTCGCGCGATCGAACTGAATGACTTCGACCGGCTCTCGGTCGTCGACGTTATCGTATAGCAGCACGCGCATCGCGGTAGCCGAACGACTGAAGACGACGAACTGCACCCCGCTATCGTGCAGGATGGCACCGTAAGGCAGCGCTTGCGAGAATTGCAAAGCAGGATGCGGATGCACAATTTTCTTCAGCATGGTTCCGTCCAGGTTGCGAGGGGGAGTACTCTTAAACATAGCACTCTCTACCAACCTGGGCGCATGAACTAGGTGCCGACTTGGCGATCATTTTGGCCTAAAACGTAGGCATGGACCGTCTACAAAAAGCAAACCGATTGACCCTAGTCTGACGGCACGCAACAGAACCTACTCAATCGGTCACGTCGTACGGGCTTCCGCAAGTCGGGCACTGGCGAATCAGTACGACAGGACCATGTTGCCTGGACTGCCGATCGCCCCAAAACTTGGACAAATCAGCTTCGTAGCCTAGGTCGCCAGACCTTGGGCAGAACGACTCAATACCCGCGTCACCCAATCTCTGGCGAGATTGGCTACCAACGCTGTGCCGCAATCTCTGGCGAGATTGGCTTCGCGCGCTCTACTTAACCTCTTCCTGATGGAACTTCTTATGGCACGTCTCGCAGCTTTGATTCAATCGCATCATCGCAGCGTCGACCTTCGCCTGATCCGCAGCCTTGATTGATG
>JAYTAU010000667.1:0-17038 GCA_043737375.1 Planctomycetia bacterium | reverse complement strand
CAGCGGGTCCGCCTCGGCCGGATTGACCAACAGCAGCTTCCGCTAGAACAAGCGGCGTGTCGGCGAGTGGCTCTGTTTTTGCGACAGCGAAAAAATCGCTCTGCTCACCACGCTTCACGCTCCTCCCTCCACCCACAACGCACCACCCGCCGTGCGGCTTCTGCTTTACGAATACACGTGCAGCGGCGGGCTTTTTGCGAGCGATCTGCAAGTCGCTGAGTCAGCAGCGCTATTCGTCGAAGGCCGCGCGATGCTGCTGGCGCTGGCTGCCGACTTTGCGGCGATACCTGGCGTCGCAGTCACGCTGCTCTGGGATGCACGACTCCCTTCGCCCGAAAGTATTCTCTCGCATTCTGTAGGGAACCCCCTCCGTGACGTTCCAGAACTGCTGGACAGCGCGGCCCTCACCGCTCGTTCCTCGCCGCCTCTCCCAGAGGGAGAGGGATTAATCGGCTGTTCGATCGAACTTGTGCATTCGCGCGAAGACGAATTGCATTGGCTGCAACATCGCGCTGCCAACTATGATTGGACCGTGGTTATCGCGCCCGAGTTCGACAATCTCCTACATGCGCGATGCAGATGGGTCGAACAATCCGGCGGGCGATTGCTAGGGCCGTCGTCTCGCATTGTCGAGCTAACGGCCGACAAACAACGCACCGCCGATTGGCTGAATGCGCATGGTGTTCCTGCACCGCGCGGAATGGTCATCGAGCCGAATGAATCGAGTCCCCCACGCGGTTCCTATCCCTCTCCCACTTGGAGAGGCGGCGAGGAACGAGCGGTGAGGGCTGCGGCGATACCAATCCGCTTCCCCGCGGTTCTCAAGCCGCAATTCGGCGCAGGCTCCCAAAGCACTTATCTCGTGCGTTCGCAAATCGAGCTTACCGAACGTTTGACCGAATTCGCCGGCCCCGCGCGGCTCGAAACATGGATTCCCGGTCTCGCGGCCAGTGTGGCCTTTGTCTGCGGTCCGGTCGGCCAGTATCCGTTGCTGCCTTGCCGACAGCAAATCAGCACCGACGACCGATTTCGCTACCTGGGCGGAGCATTGCCGATGAGCAACGATTTGTCTCGGCGTGCGATAAGTATTGCGGCGCGCGCCTTGGCCACTTTGCCCGATTTACTCGGTTATTGCGGAGTCGATCTGATCCTGGGCGAAGATTCGACCGGTCGCGACGATGCAGTCATCGAGATCAATCCGCGACTCACGACCTCGTATATCGGCCTGCGGCAACGATCGCACAAGAATCTGGCCGGGGTCATGCTCGCGGTCGCCGGAGGAGAAAAGGCCGATTTATCGTTTGCCCGCGAAACGCTAGAATTCAATGCGGACGGAACGATCTCGCATGGTATTCTCTGAAAGCGCTCGATGAATTGGTTGGCTCTCGATATCGGTGGAGCAAACATCAAACTGGCCGATGGCCGGGGTTTTGCGCTCATCGATTCGTTTCCGCTCTGGCAGCGCAAGCAGCAACTGGTCGAAACCTTGCGCGCGCTGATCGCCGGAGCGCCCAAGTGCGATCATCTGGCCGCCACCATGACCGGCGAGTTGGCCGATTGTTTTTCGACCAAGTCGGAAGGGGTGCAGTTCATCATTCAATCGCTCATGACGGCGGCCGACGGTCGGCATACGCGAATCTATTTGCACAACGGCAGGTTGGTTTCGCCTCAGGTCGCGCTGCGTCAACCGTTGCAAGCCGCCGCTACCAACTGGCATGCGCTGGCGCGATTTGCCGGCCAGTACGCTAAACAAGGCACGGCGCTCTTGATCGATATCGGTTCGACCACCACCGATTTAGTTCCCATGCTCGACGGCCAGCCGAAGTCCACAGGCCATAGCGATACCGAACGATTGCTCAGCGGAGAACTGATTTACACCGGCGTCGAGCGCAGCCCGCTTTGTGCACTCGCCACGGCGATTCCGTATCGCGGCCGGCTTTGCAGCGTGGCTCAAGAAGTTTTCGCCACGACTTGGGACATTTATCTCACTCTGGAAGACTTGCCCGACGAGTCGGAGAGTTTGCACACAGCCGACGGTCGAGCTGCCACGCGCGCTTTTGCGCGCGATCGCATGGCGCGGATGATCTGCGCCGATCGCGATCTGTTTACCGAGGACGATGCGATCTTGGCTGCCGATTACTGGTCGCGACAACAAATGGCGAGAATTGCCACGTCGCTCAGCCAAGTACTCGGTATGCTGGAACGTTCGCCTGCGACGATCATCTATTCGGGCCGGGGCGAGTTTCTCGCCCGCCGCGTGCTCGATCGGATGCGAATTCCATCGCATGGTGTTTCATTAAGTCACGAATTGGGTCCCCATTTATCGCGCTGCGCGACGGCACATGCCCTAGCAGTCTTGGCCAGGGAGGGAAACGAATGAGCAGCCTTGATATTCGAGTCATCAAAATCGGCGGCAGTCTGCTGGAACAGTCCGAACTGCCGACGCGCTTTCGCCGTTGGCTGTCGCGACAACCGGCCGCGCGCAACGTGTTGATCGTCGGCGGCGGCAAGTTGGTCGACGCGGTGCGCGAGCTCGATCGTACGTTCAAACTCGACGCAACAACCACGCATTGGGCCGCCGTCGATTGCATGAGCATCACGGTGCGCTTGATTGCGGACTTGCTACCCGAAGCCGAGTTGGCCGCTGAATGGAGTGGATTGCGACGAAGACTGTTGCACATGCTGGCCAACGGACACGCCGGTATGTTGGCCTTCGACGTGGTCGGTTTTCTCAAACAGATCGAAGGGAGTTTGCCCGGCGCTGTGCTCTCGCACGGCTGGCAAGTCACCAGCGACTCGATCGCCGCGCGACTGGCCGTGGCGCTGGCGGCCGGAGAACTGGTGTTGCTCAAAAGCAGCTTGCCGCGCGGGCAGCATCCAACACCCGCCGAACTCAGCGAGAGCGGATACGTCGACGAGTTCTTTCCGACCGTGGCACCAGGGCTGCGCGCGATGCGCTGCGTCGAACTACCGAGTGAAAAGAGCTTGGGCATTGAAGAAGTAATCGTGCAATTGAATGGGAAGTAGGGTGTGGGATGTGTTTCGCACAGCCAAGTCGATGGACCCTGTTGGATTCATCGAGCCGCGCTTGCGGTTTAGCTTGTTTTGACTTTCGTCATTCACTCGACATTTGAAGTTCGACATTGTCTCGGCTGTTGACATCCGCTTCGAACTCCCCCAAGATGCGCAATCGGAGAAGACTGCATTTCACACCGCTGGGTGCCGGGTGCCATGCCCACGGCTTTGCGTGGGCATGCGAGCCGCCGAGAAAAATTCAACTACAACGCAATGCGGAATTGCATGCCCACTCAGGGCAGTGGGCATGGCACCTTTACTCAAAAGTATTCACTCAGCAATAACCCGGAGCTAACTCATGGCCACTGCAACACCCGCCCGACCCAAGACCCCCAAGATTCGCCAAACCAAACTGCTGATCAATAATCAGTGGGTCGACAGCGTCGACGGCGAATCGATCGACGCCATCAATCCCGCGACAGGCGACACCATTACGCAAGTCGCCGCGGCCGGCGCCAAGGATATCGACAAAGCGGTGAAGGCGGCGCGGCACGCGCTCGAGCATGGCCCTTGGAAAAAGATGGATGCCGCCGATCGTGGCCGGCTGCTCTACAAGCTGGCCGATCTGATCGAAAAGAACGCCGCCGAACTGGCGCAACTCGAATCGTTCAACTGCGGCAAGACCATCACCGACTCGATTGCCGACGTGCAGGGCGTCTGCAACACGCTGCGTTACTACGCCGGCTGGGCCGATAAGATCGAAGGCCGTACGCCCCCCGTGCGCGGCAACTTTTTGTGCTACACGCTAAGGCAGCCGGTCGGCGTCGTCGGGCAGATCATCCCCTGGAACTTTCCGCTGGGCATGCTTTCGTGGAAGTGGGGCCCGGCGTTGGCGTGCGGCAATACCATCGTCATGAAGCCCGCCGAGCAAACGCCGCTCACCGCGCTGTTCGCCGCCGAGCTGGCGATCGAAGCCGGCTTTCCGCCCGGGGTCATCAACGTGCTCAATGGCTTGGGCGAGACGGCCGGCGCAGCGATGGTCACGCATCCGGACATCGACAAGATTGCTTTCACCGGGCATGTCGACACGGCCAAAATTATTCAAAAAGCCGCGGCCGACACGCTCAAGCGGACAACGTTCGAGCTGGGTGGCAAAAGCCCCAACGTAATTTTCGAAGATTGCGATTTTGACGAAGCGGTCGCCGGCGCGTTTCATGCCATCTACTTTCATGGCGGGCAATGCTGCACTGCCGGCAGCCGGCTGTTTGTGCAAGAGAGCATTCAAAAGGATTTCGTCAAAGCCCTGGCAGCCAAGGCAGCCGCGCGTAAAGTCGGCGACCCGATGGACCCCGCCACCGAGCAAGGTCCGCAGGTTTCGCAGGAACAGCTCGACAAGATTTTGGGATACGTCGACCTGGGCCAGAAGCAAGGGGCCAAGCTGGTGACCGGTGGCGCACGCGTAGGTGATCGCGGGTTCTACATCGAGCCTACGATCTTCGAAAACGTGAAGGACGAGATGGCGATCGCCAAGGACGAAATCTTTGGGCCGGTCGTCTCGGTGTTGCCGTTCAAGAATCTCGAAGAGCTACTACCCCGCGCGAACAAAACTATGTACGGCTTGGCGGCGGGCATTTGGACCAAAGATATCGATAAAGCGCACACCTACGCCCGCGAAGTGAAGGCCGGCACGGTGTGGGTCAACTGTTATCACGTGGTCGATGCGACGACGCCGTTTGGCGGGTTCAAGCAATCGGGCCAAGGCCGCGAAAACGGCGAAGCGGCACTGGAGCATTACACCGAAACCAAAACGGTGACGATTAAGCTGGGGGAGAAATAATCAATCGTGCAGGAGAATAGAAATCATTCCGAGTTGGTGACGGCCGAACACTTTTGGAACGGCGGCGAATCAGAGCAAGCCGGACGAATAATTTTTGAAAGTTTGTCGGCTGCGGATCAGCCAATTTGGGCTATATCAATCCTAAAGTTGGCGATTGCAAGAGTGAATATCGAGTCGCCGCCGATTCATAATTTACTTCGAATTGCCGACGATGCGACTCAATGGCCACAGACGCATGATGCGTTTAGCATGCTTCGAGACGAGGTATTGTTCCTTGAAAAACCGCGAGCGCTGTCTGATAAGGATGAGAGGGTGCTACAACTGTATCTGGCGGAAAATGTTGCTAAGGTCATCTATAATGCGACTAAACCGACCGATGAATTCGATGAAGACGCCGGCTGGTGGATTGCCAGATGCTTGCGTGACCTTGTCGACTTTTTGCAGGACGAGCAATTCACCCGAGACGCGTGGTCAATTCTTGCACGTCCGATTCGTGGACGGTAGCGTCCGTACCCCACAGACGCCGCCAATGTTAGTGGTCTGGTCAGTTTTGGGCAAGTGAGGAGACGCGCATGACGGCGGTAAAACAAATCTCGCTGGTCACCGAGGCGGAATACCTCGAAAGTGAACTCGACGCCGAAGTTCGCCATGAATTTCTCGGCGGGTACGCTACGCCATGGCGGGGGCGAAGACGATTCACAATCGGATTGCCGGGGCTTGGTGCGGATAGCTTCATGCCCAGTTGCGTGGCAAACCTTGCGAGCCGTTCAATTCGGACATGAAGGTCCGCATACCTCTATCGACCCACACAAGATTCTATTACCCGGACGGAATGATTGTCTGTGACCCGAATTCGCCCGACGAGACATTTCAGGACCGGCCGGTCGTGATCGCGGAAGTGATCTCTGAATCGACACGCCGGATTGATGAAGGCGAAAAACGTGAAGCCTATCTGACCATTCCCACGCTCATGGCGTACCTGGTGATTGAAACGGATCGGCCGCGCGTCGTGGTCCATCGCCGCACCGAGCCAGGCTTCGTCGCCGAAGGATACGAAGGCGTCGATGCGATCATCCCGCTAGATGCCGTCGACGCCGAACTTCGGCTGGCTGACCTGTACGAACGCAGTGGGTTTGAGGCAGCTAAATCGGCGAACGGTTAAGTGGCACGTGAGCAAGTCATGAAAAATCACGTTGAGTATGTTCGATCGGGCCGAATGAGCCGTTATAGCGGCTATGCGGCTTGGAGCGTCTTTATGTGCGTTGGCTGTCAGATGCCAATGGGCACGATAATTCCGCCATCGAATCTTACCGATACAAGATTGACCGTCACTCGTGTTCGTTTACAAGAATATTGGGATCAGCAATCGAGAGTGCCCATCAGGCCGGATCAACTACCGATACACAAAAACAAAGATTGCTCATTAGTCGATGGCTGGGGGCGCGAAATGAATTGGCAATCGGATGGCGTTGGTAAAGTTCGCGTCTGGAGCTTCGGGCGAGATGGAAAAACCGGAGGCGTGGGCAATGATGCTGACCTTGAAATGGTTTTCGACAAAAGCATGTAGCCACACATTGCTGAAACAGTTCCACGAAACCGATCTATCTAGGAACACGTCAGACGCACAATGATTCACTGTTGAATCAACTGTCACCCTCCGCTCGGTCCGACACTAATTGCCGGCAGGTCGCAACTCTTCGTACTTCGTGATTCAAGCTCTCGTCTCCCTGAGCGACTGCCAAATTAGTACAATGCTGCCATGCAAAGCACCCTTGCCGTCCACTTTTTACCAGCCTTGACGTCGCCCGAGGAACTGGCCGCCGGCGACGTCGTGATGATCGACGTGTTGCGAGCCTCGACCACCATTACTCATGCGATTGCTTCCGGCGCGCTGTCGGTCATCCCTTGCGGCGAAATCGAGGAAGCCCGCCAAACGGCGGCCCAACTTCCGGACGGCACGTTCGTACTGGGGGGCGAACGGGGCGGATTGCCGATCGAAGGATTTCATCTGGGCAATTCACCGACCGAGTATTCTCCGGCCGCGGTGGCGGGAAAAACGGTGGTGTTTACCACGACCAACGGAACCGCCGCGTTGGTGCGATGTCGCTCCGCGGCGCAGGTACTCATCGGGGCGTTCGCCAATCTGTCGGCCATTGCCAAGCGAATCGATGGTCGGCGACCCGTGCATTTGCTCTGTGCCGGAACGCGCGGCCGAGTCACGCGCGAAGACGTGTTGTTCGCGGGCGCATTGACCGAGCAATTGCTTGAAGGCCCGATCGATCACACGTCAATCAACGATCAAGCGAAGCTTGCGCTCGATTCATGGCAGTCTGCCATTCCGCCCGGAAGACATCGTTCGCGCGAGATGTCCAAACAGCTAGGAACGGCGCTGCGACAATGCCAAGGGGGACGCAACTTGATCGGCATCGGTCTGGAACGCGACATCGAAACGGCAGCCGAAGTCGATCGCTTTGACCTGGTGCCCGTGCTTGATATTCAATCGTGGCGGATCACGGCGACCTGTTGAAAACTAGCGCGCGGGTGCCATGCCCACGGCTTTGCGTGGGTATGCGAACCGCCGTAAGTGTTCGGACTGCAGTACGAACGCCACCACGACATACATGCCCACTCAGGGCAGTGGGCATGGCACCCCGAGTCGGCCAAGCGGCACGACGGCTAAACGCGTCTCGCTCTCGCCCTATTCCTATATTATCTATATTATGCTGTCGCAAAACACCGGAACCCAAGCGAATTCGGGACACAAGCGACCTCGACACCCAAGCATTACTCGATATCCAGTCCGCACTCGCTACCCATCACTCGCCGCCCGTTCAATTCTTCCCCTTGTGTTCGACTTTCGGCCAGTACTTATCGAACTTGTAATCGGGGCTGTTGTCCAAATCGTGGCATTCCAGACATTTATTATTTGCCGCTTCTTTGGTCAATCGCATCATCGCACGTAGCTCTTTGATCTGTTTGTCGGTCGCATCGACGTCGCCCGACTCGGCCGCCACATGCTTGCTCCCCGGGCCATGGCAATTCTCACAGCCATTGCCGACCATGTGCGCGCTCTTCTTGAGATCCTGGTAACCGGTCCTGAATGGATAGTAGCGTTGCGGCTCCCAGCCGGTTACGTGACAGCTCAAACATTCGGGATCGAAATGTCGCTGCGGATGCAAGTCGACCAGGGTCTGAGTCGCATGGGCGTGCGGAGTCTTGCTCCAGATGGCGTAGGCCGTGGAATGGCAATCGGCGCAGGCTGCCGAACCGACAAACGCTTGTCCGCTCGGGTGCGGCGTGGCTTTGACACCCAGCCCGGCCAGGCCTTCGGTTTGCAGCAGCGATTGGTAGTCGGCCATGACTTGCGTCATTTCGGGCGATTCGCCGAATCGGGCGTCGAGCGGCACTCGCTGGTAACGCTCGGGCGCGGTTTTGTCGTCGTACAAACCGATCACGACGGCAAACATGCCTTTATGACCGACCTCGATCAACTGTGTTTTAGTACCGATCAAGGTTGATTGCGCGGGGGGTTCGTCGGCGCCGCCGGTGGTGGCTACGAAATCGAAGTCGCCAAACTTCTTGGCCAGATCGGTCGCCTCTTTCAATGACGTATGTGCCAGCAAAATCAGTTTGTCGCACTTGGCGCGCTTGAGCGTCGGCAGCATTTCAGCAATCGCCGCGGCAGCCGGTTTGAACTTCAGGTCGTCGTTGCGAACCTTGCGCTGCTCTTCATCGCCGACGACTGACAGCACGCCAAGCTTGATTCCACCATTAATGATCGTCTTGGCGCGTGGAACCAGATTGTCTTCGAAGCTGAACAATGCCACGTTGGTAGCCACGAACGGACTACCCCCTTCGGTCACGCCCGAAGCACTTTCCAACAACCGATCGGCAGGCAGGCGCAGGTCGTCGGTCCCGAACGATGCAGCATCGTAATTCATTTTCTTGAGTGCATCGACACTGGCGGCATACTTCAGTTCTTGCTGACGCCCGAATCGCTTGATGAGGCCGCCGGCATCGAGCGAGACGACCGGCCACTTGTCGGCTTTGAGTTGTTTGATGAGCTGGTGCCGGCGACTCATGCCCCCTTTTTGGTTTTCGAGGCCGGCGCAGCCGCACGGCTCGATATAACCCTGCTGAGCGCCGGAGAAGACCAACGCCAGCTTCGGCACGGGCCAATCGACAAAGATCGGGCCGTTGAGTTTCACCGGATCGACATGGTCTTTGCCGTAAGTGCCGTCGGCGTTCTTGGTGTCGGCGCGACGGCGTGCCGGTTGCTTGTCGGTGAAATCGGCCATCGCCAAACCCAACGACACGGCCAGCGCCATCGACGCAACGACGACGAGCAGGGCTTGGTGTTTAGAAACTGTTCGCATTTCCTCTGGCTCCGTCCGTTTTTGGTCAATGTAGTTCGGCGCAAGTATTGTCCGTCGATCACGGACTCAAGCCAAAGCAATTGTCGACCGACTCCGTTTACAAGCAAGCGTTCATTTTTCGACTTCGAACTGCACAAAAAACTTGATGCGCTGGCCGTCGCTCTCTCCGGCCACGATTTCAATCTGGCCCATTTTGCCCAAGATCGAACCGCTGTGATTGGCCGGCGGAGTGCCGGCGGGAACCGCAACCGTAAAGGGCACCTTGGCCACGCTGCTCGACACGCGTTGAATCGGCGCGAATTCAAGCTGCAGGAATTCTGGCGATATTCTGCCCGGTGTCAGCGCCAATTTGTCGGCGGCGGTCCCTTTTATCAACAAATACAGACCGTGCGAGCGATAGCCTTCAATGCTATTTACTTTGCCGATCGTCAAAATATTGTTGTCAGCATCCCAGAGTTGCGGCCCTACGATCGAAATGTCACCTGTTACTCGCCCCGCGATGGGGACTTCGACCAGGGGTTTTCCGGGCAGATCGAGACGTAGGCGGAGATTTTGTCGCAACTCCCCCAGCGGCAGCCCGGGCTTGATTGTCAGCTTAACTATCTTACCCGTTTTTGCTCCTTCCTCATGTGCCACCTGTTCGTCGGACATCGGCGCGGTCGAAACGTCAAAGTATGCGGCCGTTACGGAATCCATTAGCGAATGTTCGATTTTCAGTTCATTGGGGTGAAACGAATAAACCAATAACTCCGCCGAGGTCGGCTCGCGGGCGCTAAGCGTGGTAAAGACCAATTCGGTGGGGCTGACCCGATGGGAGTAGGTGACTTTTCCCGAGACGGTCAGGGTGACGAATTGCCGCCGAGGATCGTTGGTCTCGATCGTGGCGCTTTGGCGAAATTGCCCCTCGTTGGCTATCGCCGTCCATTCGAGCTTGACCGTGGTCGATTGGCCCGGCGCCAGTTTGCTATGTTCAATATCGCTGAGCGTACACTTACAAGTCGTGCCGCGTTGAATCAGCGTCAGCGGGGCTTCGCCGTCGTTGCGAAATTCGAACGCGTGCGAACGATGCGTATCGCGTTCCATGGTGCCGAAATCGTAGTCGTGGCCGTTGACGATCATGGCGCGCGGCAGCGGCTTTTTTTTGACGGCATCTGTCAGCGCCGACTGCCGGTCCGATACTTCTAGCCCAATGCCCGGCGGCAGTTGAAAATACGAGCCGAGTTCAGCCCAGGTAATGCCGACACCGAGCACGATGCCTAACAGGGCGAATGTTGCCAACCAGAACGCCGACGATTTCATGGAGCCGAAATTCCTAAGGATGCCAAAGGTAGACATCCTTAATTTACGGTCTGCGGCTTGATGCGGCAAACGGTGCAATTCCCCATCACCAGAAAAGCGAAGACAAATCATGAGCGCAACATGAGATTGATATCAATACATTCCACAAAATTGGGCATCGCGCCAAGGCGCGAAGACGCAAAGAGATGATTTACCGAAACTTTGCGCCACTGCGCCTTTGCGAGAGGTTTCTAGGTAGGAGGCGCCTTCGACCGAGCGCGCAACCAATTGCGAGCCTGTGTGAAAAACGCATGATAGTCGGCGCGACGGTAGTCCGGGAACGTCCATTCATGGTGTTCCCAGCGGCCGTGACGATAGAACAGCGTAATCTCGGCAAAAATGCCTTGAGCCAGATAGATGCGATGGGCATGATCCTTGGTCGATGCCAATACCAACTTAGCGACGGTCAAATAGCCGGGGTCCAAGTTCAACGGTCGCGGTTCGGCCGGAGCATCGTTGTCGCCCGCCGTACGAAGCATCGCGCAGTGGGCAGCATACTCCAGTTCCCAAGCGTTGGTCAGCAGTTTGATTCGCGGCAATTCGCCTGCGTCGAAAGGCGGCTCAAAAACCCAAAAGCATTTTTTGATGTCGGTGCCCATCGTAGGCTCGTAATAATTCGTCTCGATAAAGTCGAACGATTCGCTGGCCAGCGCCAGCGGCCCGAACGTTTCGATCGCGCGACGTTGCGCCCAGTCGAGCGCCGGGGCATGCCGCGAAAACGCAGCCATGATCAGCAGGGCAGGGGAGTGATTGGAGGGCGCGCCCATCAATTCCGACTTGTTGTAGCTGTGCAAGTGTTAGGGCGACAGCCAATCGACCAACTTCAGTGAGGGCACGTTTTTATAGTCGGCAGTATTGTGTGTAACTAATGTCATATCGTGGACCAATGCTGTGGCCGCGATGAACAGATCGGCCGTTGGTCTGGGCAGACCGCGATCAAGCAGTTCGGCGCGAAGTTCACCAAATCGGTCAGCTATGGACGTATCAACGTCGAGTAATTGCGTATCCAAAAAGAGTTGTGCTGCGGCCTCACGACGGCGTGTAGGGGTGTTCTTCCGCTTAACTCAGCCCAAAAGTTCACCACGGGTAATGGCCGATAAGTAGAGCCGACCGGAATATTGAATTGACCGGGAAAATATTTGCGGGTGGCCGCGTATAAGTGCTGAGCACGTGTCGGTGTCTAGCAGAAAGTTCATTCCGAAATCTCACGGTGATCCAGCCTACGGGATTCACGAACATCTCGAAGATACTCATCCAATCCTTCCTGATCGTCCGACCAGCCGCCAAATGCAGCGCGCAGTCCGTCGCCCGGTTTGAAATCGGTGGGGGGCGTCACCCGCACCTCGACCTCGACCGATTGGCCGTCGGTCAGGCCAGGGTTGATTGCCAACTCAATCGTGGTGCCGTGAATAACCCCTTGAATGATCTGAGGCATATGCGATTGATTCCTGTACTACGAACAAAATACGCGGTCTTGACACTACATTCTACTCTGCCGCCGGAACCATAACAAAAAGTCCGCCTCTTAATCAGCATAGTCATGACCGGCTAATACGCCTTGGCAAAAACCGCACGCCGGGTGCTCGGTTTACCGCTGAAAATGCACTGGCCAGGCTCGGCGTCGCCGCCGGCAATTTGTCCGTCGTGCGGAATGCAGCGGATCGTGACTTTTAGCCGGCCCAAGACTTCGTGCATGGCTGGGTCGTCGGCCCAATGGCAAAGGGCAAAGCCGCCATGCATTTCGGCCTCATCCTTCGCGGTAAAATACGCTTCGAACTCGGCAAGGTTGTCGATACTCCGCGTATGGGCTGCGCGAAAATCCAGCGCGCGTTGATACAAAGTGTTTTGAATATCTTCGAGCAACGTGCTGATGGTCGTAACCAACTGATCGCGCGGGATGCCTGATTTTTCACTGGGCGACTTGTCGCGCCGCGCCATGAACACCGACTCGCCGGCCACATCGCGCGGACCAATTTCCAACCGAATCGGCACCCCTTTCTTGACATGTTGCCAAGCCTTTTCGCCGCCGCGCAGATCGCGCGCGTCGACCAATACGCGGACCGGTTCGCCGGCATAGGTTTGCGACTTCAGATCCTGTTCTAAATTCCGGCAATACGCCATCACCGTGGCGCGCTCTTCGTCGGTGCGATAGATCGGCATGATGACGACCTGTGCCGGCGCCAAACGCGGCGGCAACACCAAGCCATCGTCGTCGCTATGCGTCATGATCAGCGCGCCGATCAGCCGCGTCGACACGCCCCACGACGTGGTCCAGGCAAACTCTTCGCGTCCTTCGGCGCTGAGAAACTTGATCTCTTGCGCTTTGGCAAAATTCTGGCCAAGAAAGTGCGACGTGCCTGCCTGCAACGCCTTGCGGTCTTGCATCATCGATTCGATGCAATACGTGTCGACCGCGCCGGGAAATCGTTCAGCGGCAGTTTTCTCGCCCTTGATGACCGGCATGGCCATGTAGTCTTGCGCGAATGTGGCATAGACGTCGAGCATCTTCAGCGTTTCCTCGATCGCCTCGGCAGCCGTGGCGTGCGCGGTGTGTCCTTCTTGCCAAAGGAATTCGGTGGTTCGCAGGAACATGCGCGTGCGCAATTCCCAACGGACGACGTTGGCCCATTGATTGATCAAGATCGGCAGGTCGCGGTACGACTGCACCCATTTGGCGTACATCGCGCCGATAATCGTCTCGCTGGTGGGTCGCACGATCAGCGGTTCTTCGAGTTGGCCGGTCGGCCGCAATCCCCCTTTGCCGTCCGACTCCAGCCGATGGTGCGTGACCACGGCGCATTCCTTGGCAAAGCCCTCGACATGCTCCGCTTCTTTTTCGAGATAGCTCAACGGAATGAACAGCGGGAAATACGCGTTCTGGTGCCCCGTGTCCTTGAACATGCCATCGAGCACGCGCTGGATGTTTTCCCAAATGGCGTAGCCCCACGGCTTGATGACCATACACCCGCGGACCGGCGAGATTTCGGCCAGATCGGCCGCCTTCACAACCTGCTGGTACCACTCGGGATAATCCTCGTTGCGGGTCGGACTGATCGCATTTTTTGCCGCTTTGGCCATGTCGGTATCGCTCCAAATGTGTGGGGTTGTCCGGCATTCTACGGGCGCGTTGCAAAATGCGAAAGCCCATAGCCTCAAACGCTTTGCGGTGGTCCGGCCGCTGTGACCCGTGCAGGTATACCCCCATCGAAATGCTACGGCACAAGCAAGATGCTCGGCACCGCCAATTCGCTCGGTGATGCGGGGCGAAAGCTAGAGTTGAGGACGATGGACCCATAACGAGCGACCGGGTTTACCCTGGCCGGGCAGTCGCGTTGCTCAGCGGCCATAGCCTTAAGACGCACTTCAATTTTAACGGCTTTCACGATTCTGTGGCTTAAATGGCAGAAATTATCATTCACGAAAATGACCGCTCGATCCAAACCCGGACGTACGCAAGCGACCAGCCGCGCAGTCGTTTGATTCCGGCAGCCGGTCGCTGGTTGCCCGACGCCATGTGTCTGTCGGTGATCGCAGTTGTCGCATTGGCGGGCTTTTGTACGCCGTCGTTCGCTCCCGACTCGTGGAGTTTGTTCGAGTTATCGAACCACGTGTTCGACGACTTCTATCGCGTGAATACGGTTCGGCAATTTCAATTCGACAGTTTGTACGGAGTGTCGTTCCCCCCGCTGTATCCCGTGCTGTTGGCGATGGCTCGACAAGTTTTCGACGCGGGCATTTATACCGGGGTGTTTCTCAATGTCGGCATTGCGGTACTAACACTGTGGCAGTTTAAGCGATTGGCGATAGTGATTGGGTTGCCCACTTGGGCAGGCAATGCTTGGATGTTGTTGCTGCTCGCCAATTCTGATTACGACAGTGAATTGGTTTCGGCCGGTACGTTTCCGCTGGCAGTGATGCTGATGATCGTGCTGCTGCGGCGGTTCATCGAGGCGGATCGGAGTGAACCTGCAAATCGAGCGTCAAGCACATTGACAATGGGAATTGTCGCCGGATTGCTATGCCTGACGCGATTCGATTTTTTACTGGTTGCGATCGCGCTAGGTCTTATTGCCTGGCTGATACTGGGCGATTGGAGCGTCAAACGTGGTTTCATTTACTACGCGGCCTTGGCGGTAGTGCTGAGCCCTTGGTGTTGGTACTCGCTCTCGCACTTCGACAAACCGTTTGTCAGCGACAATTCGCGTACCGTGCTGACCGCCGAGCGGACCTATGTCATGGATTACTTCGACGCCGACAATCCGCCGCCAACTGTTTTCAATCAGCCAATAATCTGGGCTAAGACTTTAGTCGTCAAACGCTTGCCGCCGGTGATCGGTGCGGCACTCAGTATGTTGTTCAATTATTTCCCGATCATGTTACTGGGAGGAATGCTGTTGGGCCTGGCACTTGGCCGCGACCGCGCCGGTCAATTGTTTCGACGCGATCGCACGACAACTTTACTGATTTGGTTTGGTGTGGCGCTGGGCGCGCAATTACTCGCCGTATCGCTGACCGGCTATCGCGATCGTCGGTACTTCATTCCGTTGGTATGCTACGGCACGATCGTGGCAATTTATTTCATTTTGCGGCACCATACCGTTGCCGATCGGCTGCCCGTCATTCGTCGGTGGGCCTTGCCGCTGTTAACACTGCTGACCATCGGACATTACGTCCGCGAAGTTGATTTTAAGCCGGTGCTTGCCAATTTTCCTCCCCGGTTCGACCCCCGACTGACGAATGCCGCGCAATACCAAGCTTTGACACAACATCTCGATGCCAATTCACCGCAACCTCGCTTATTAGTTCTGCCGGGGAATCTCGAACCTTTCCGATTTGGCGCTTTGACGGGCTACATCACTATTCCAGCTCCATCGAACTTAAGCGGCGACAATGTGCGGTCGTTCATCAACCGTTACGGAGTAACTCATCTATTGGATGCCGATGACGTAATCGTGCCCGAGTTGCGAGCGAAAGTGACGGCAACAGCGACGAACTATCCCGGCTTGTATAAAATTCATAACAATACTGAGCAATCGTCGCTCATCGAGCCTGTCATCGGCAATTGAAGAGTTTTATCACCAACCAAATGCCTTCACGAACCCGCATATCGCAACGCGTCACAATAATCGGCGGCGGCTTCTACGGATGCTGTCTGGCGTTGTGGTATCGTCGCGCCGGGTACGATGTCACCATTCTCGAACGCGGCAGCGATTTGTTGACTCGCGCCAGCTATAACAATCAGGCACGCGTTCATCAGGGCTATCATTATCCGCGCAGCGTGGTGACGGGACTGAGTTGTGTCGCCAATTTTGCCCGCTTCGCGTTGGATTTTCCCGAGGCAATCGTCAGCCGCTTCGAGAAGATCTACGGCATCGCCCGGCTCAATAGCAAGGTGAGTGCAAACCAGTTTTATAGGTTCTGTCAACAGGTTCAGGCCCCCATTCAACCCGCCTCGGACAAAATCAAATCGCTGTTCGATCGCGATCTGATCGAAGATGCGTTTCTGGTTCAGGAGTTTGCTTTTGATGCGCGTCGCTTGCGAGAAACTCTGCAAGCCCTGCTCGCAGCCAGCGGCGTCCAGGTTCAATTCAATGTCGAGGTGCAACGAGTCACGACCGCCGTCGGCGGCAATGCTCTGCAATTGGAACTGACCGACGGCCGCCGATTGCCGACCGACGAAGCAGTCGCCTGCGTGTATTCAGCCGTCAATCGCTTACTGCGGAATTCAGGAATCGATCTTTTACCATGTAAGCATGAACTGGCCGAACTGGCACTCGTCCGTCCGCCGGATGTGTTGCACGACTACGGCATTACGGTTATGGACGGGCCGTTCTTTTCGATGATGCCGTTTCCGGCAGAGAGTTTGCACAGTTTTAGTCACGTTCGTTATACGCCGCATGAGGCCTGGAGCGACACCGACGAAGGCATCCCCGATTTGACCGATCGCGAATCGACGTTTCTTCCAGCGCAGCCGCCGCGCAGCCATTTTCCGCAAATGCTAAAAGACGCCGTTCGCTATCTGCCGGTCATAGCACAAACTCAATATCAACGATCCCTGTTCGAAGTTAAAACCGTTTTGACCGCTACAGAGCGTAACGACGGGCGACCGATTCTGTTTCGCCGCGATTATGGCTTCCCAGGTTTTCACGTCGTTCTGGGGGGTAAAATCGACAACATCTACGACATCGGGCAAGCAATCGGACTTCCAACCCTGTTTTGCTAGGGTCGCAGCGAACTATAGCGCATAATTGTCGATTGCCAACGAACCTGTCTGCATCATTCATCAAATATCATGTCGAGCGACGTCAGCAATTTGCTCAGACCACAGGCTGACACAATGATCAGCGTGGTGACGCTCGTGCATAACGACGAGTCGATCTTACGATCATTCATGACCGAGGTTCATGCCGTTCTGCAGTCACGTTTTGCATTCTTCGAGATCTTGCTAGTCGACATGCAATCAACCGACGGC
>JAYTAU010000666.1:0-6933 GCA_043737375.1 Planctomycetia bacterium | reverse complement strand
GGGCGAACGAAAAATAACTTCCCGATATTTCCGACCCTCACCCCACCCTCTCCCAGAGGGAGAGGATTTTGTGAGGAAGTTATTTTTCGGTCGCCCCTAAGTACGAGCCGACATTATACAGATATCTCGTGCCCTGCCGACAACCGCGCGGGACGAGTTTTTCAGCGATGTCGGCACGTGAGGTAGGTTGGCCTCGTCGGGACGCCATCGGAAGGCTCGAATTTCACGCAAAGCGGAATTCATTCCGTTTGGTCGGCTCGTCGATGCTAGAAAACGGAATGAATTCCGTTCTACGGTTGGAAAACGAAAACGGCCGGGATAAACCCGGCCGCACGCTGCGCGAAAATTCAACTTCGTTTAAAGTTCCGGAACGCCACGGCAGCGCGTTCCCAGTAGTACGATCAATCTCGCATCGTATCGGCGTCGGCGACGCCTCCTACATTCAAGCTACCTGGCCGCCAAGCGATTCAATTTCATATAGTCCAGCGTGATGGCCAGGGCTTCGTTGAAGTAGTAGTCGCGTTTGACGACCGGGCCGGTGGTGTTGTTGAGTTGCTCGAACTCTTTTTCTTCTTCCTTGTCGGCATTCAGCTCGGCACGGTCGGCCAAAAAGGACTTCTCATTGAGCGAGATTTTTTTGTTTTGCTTCTGCTTTTTGTAGCGTTCGATATTACGAATCGCCTTTTGAAATTCTTCCGAGGCATCGACCCGTTGTTTCGACAACGTGTTGAGCTGTTGCACGGTTTGCGGATCGACATCGCGTTGTTTGACGAACGGCACCGCATCGACGCGATCGAACTTGATGGCAAAATCCAAGTCGGACTCGCCTACGTCCAGATGCGTGGTCAGCGAGGGAATTTCGACATCGGCCAGCACGCCGCGGTTCTGCGTGCTATCGCCGTTGGGGCGATAGAACTGCTGCATGGTGATCTTCAGCGCGCCAAGCTGCGGCGAGTTGGGGGTGCGGAACAATTGCCGGCCCAAGTCGAGCAGGCTTTGCACGGTGCCTTTGCCGTGCGTGGCTTTATCGCCCACGATCAGACCGCGGTTGTAGTCTTGCACGGCACCGGCAAAAATTTCGCTGGCCGAAGCGCTGAATTTGCTGGTCAACACGACCAGCGGACCCGACCAAGCCACGCCCCGTTCAGTGTCGTCGTAATGCTGAACCTTGCCGTTAGAATCCTTGACTTGCACGATGGGGCCTTCGTCGATAAACAGCCCGGTCAGGCTGATCGCTTCGGTCAGGCTGCCGCCGCCGTTGCGGCGCAAATCCAGAATCACCGCGTCGACTTTTTTGCTCTTGAACTCGTCGAGAATTTTTCGCACATCGCGGGTCGTACTCTTGAAATCGTTGGAGCCGGCCCGCGCGCCGTCCATGTCCATGTAAAAGCTAGGCAAGTCGATCACGCCGACTTTGTAGGGCGTGCCGTTTTGCTTTTTGCCTTCTTCGAAAACTTCGGAGCGGGCTTCGCTATCTTTCAATTCGATGCTGGCCCGGGTGATGTTCAGAATTTTCGGTTCGGGCTGACCGGGCGGAATGACCTTGAGCCTTACGACCGTGCCGGGGGTGCCGCGAATGAGTTTGACGACATCGTTGAGGCTCATGTCGCTGGTTTCGACGATATCGCCCTCGGTGCCTTGGCCGACGCCGATCACGCGCATCTCGGGTTTGAGGCGGCCGTCCTTTTCGGCAGCGCCGCCGGGGATCAGTTTTTTGACGATCGTGTAGCCGTCGTTGAATTCGAGGGCCGCGCCGATCCCTTCGAGCTTCAGACGCATTTGAATGCCGAAGTTCTCGAACGAGCTGGGCGACATGTAGGTGGTGTGCGGATCGAAACCGGTCGTCATCGCAGTTAAATACATTTCGAGCAGTTCGTCGTTGCTGATCTGATGCATCCGCTTGGCGAAGCTATGGTAGCGACGTTTGATTTTGTCGCGGACTTCTTGGTCGGTCAGTTTTTCGATTTTCTCGCCAGGTTTGTCTTTTTCGCCGGCTTGTTCTTTTTTGTCTTTATCATTTTTGGCAGCCTCTTTTTCCGCTTTTTGCATCAAAAGGTCGTACTTGATGCGTCGACGCCATTTGTCGGTCAGTTCGTCGTCGGTCTTGGCGTAGGTCGTCAGCTTGGCATCGGTCACAATATCTTCTTCGACCGCGAAGTCGTGCTTCGCCTCGACCAAGGCATCGACCGTTTTGACACGCTCATCGACCCGCTTGAGGAACGTATTGAAAACGGTATAGCCGTAGCTGATGTCCCCTTTTTTGGCCAAGTCGTCCAGCTCGAATTCCTTGGTGCTGAAGCCGTCGATGTCGCTCTGCAAAAAATACAGCTTCATCGGATCGAGCGTTTTGAGAAACGTGCGCAGGCAGCGCTGCGAGATTTCATCGTCGAGCGGGTGTTTCGACAAATGCTCACGTCGAAGTAACGTGGTGACATTGAGCGTGACGTATCGGTCGTCCTTGGCCGGGCCGGTTAGCTCGGCAATGCTGGGGTCGACCAGCAGCGATGCGCCGATGAGCGACGCGATTGCCGCGCTGCCCGATAGATACGAACGACGAAAGCGGCCCAGATGAGCGAAAGCGCGATTCATGCCGAGAGTTCCTGAAAACGCGAAGAGAAAGAACGAGGCAATCCGTTGGCGGTACAGCCTAGCTAGACGTTAATGTCTAGGCAGGGAGAACACAAATTCCTAACCGTGCGCGGGGCTGCCTGAGATGGGTTCCCGATAGCCTCCAAATGCTATAAGTACTACCAGCCAAATAACTTATTGATACTAACGTGTGATCCGGATGGTTGCAAGGTTGATTACCAACCCGGTGCGATGTGCATTCTATACGTGAGCGGATGGAAAAAGGATCGAGGAGGCGAGGAATGGGGGATTAGAACGGTTGATTACTCAAGGCTCGATCCTCTCCCGATATATTCACCAAGGGCTAATTCAGAAACCGCTTCAATTTTGCCAGCGTGTCGCTTGTGCGGAGTTCTTGTTTGCCGAAACCGGGCTCAGCACCGTCGGCGATCGCCTGTTGCTGGTATTCTGGGTAGTTCGATAGCAGCATCACCGGCACGTTGCCGTAGTCGGCGTGCGATTTCAGCTGACGAATGATATCCATGCCGTCGCTGTAATCCTTGTCCAGCTTGCGATTGACGATGACCAAATCGGCCGGCTGTTTTTTGAGTTGCGATAGCGTATCGGCAAGATCGTCGGCGGCAAACAGTTGTGCGTCGAAACTGCCTTCAACCAGGCGCCGCAACGCCGCATGGTCCGGCACGCAATTGCCGACATCGAGAACCCTCTTACTCATGAATCACCACGGAGGCACGGAGGAAAAAAGTTGATTGGCCGCGAATGGATACGAATGAACGCAAATCAGAAAATCGGATTGGATTGCTCAAACACTTTCACCATTTTCCATCTCCGTGCCTCCGCGTCTCCGTGGTGCAGATCATTTGACTTGCAATTACTCCGCGGCCTTGCCCTGCTCGATCGCGAACAGATAGCTCTTGTTGCTGATGTACAACACGCCGTTGGCAACAATCGGCGTACTATAGACAGCATTGCCCATGCCGACTTCGCCGATGACTTCCAGTTTTTTGCCGACGCGGAGGATGCTGATATCGCCGTCTTCGTCGCCCACATAGAGCCGGTCTTCGACGATCAGCGGGGAGCCCCAAGCGGCCGCCAGCATGTCGTGCGTCCAGTACGGTTTGCCGGTCTTGGTGTCGATGCAATGGACCAGACCCGAAAAGTCGGCTACGAACAATAGCCCATCCTTAATAGCCGCGGTGCCGCAGGTGCGGTGCATCGTCTCTTTGAAGTCGATCTTTTTGTCGTCGTTGAAGTCGTGGTTGGCATAATGCCAAACCGCGGCCGAGTTTGGGTTGGGACGCGCGAAGTCGCCGGCTTCCTTGACCATTGCCTGGTTGCGCTTGTGCTCGATCGGTTTATCCGGCGACTTCGAGTTGAAGACCAACTCGGGACTGACATCGCCGCGCTTGGTGGGGTCGATGCACCACATGTGACCCACTCCTTCGCCATGTTCAGGGTCTTCGCCCACACCGATGAACACCTGTCCTTCGTAAATCACCGGCGTGGCGATCAGGTGATTGCGATCGGCGCGGCCGCCCAGCGTGTACTTGCTGTCTTTGGGATTGCAGTCGAATTTCCAGAGCAATTTGGATTTGCCTTCGTCTCCGCGGGCATCGAAGCTGTACAACCAGCCGTCGCCGCCCGCAAACAGCACCTGCGGCACCTCGCCCAGAACCGCGTAGGTGGGCGACGACCATTGGCCATGTAATACGTTGGGACCAGGACTGTTGTCCGACCAAATCACTTTGCCGGTGTTTTTATTGAGCGCGATAAAGCTGGCGGCGCGGGGGCTGGGCAGATTGGTGTGCCCTTCGTCGACGCCGTTGCTGGTATTCACAAACAGAAAGTCACCCGCGGTCGTGACCGAGCAATTGGCCATGTTGTGTTGCGAGACGCCAAGCTCCTTCATCATGTTGAAGTTCCAAATGACATCGGCTTCGTCCTTGTCGGTGAACTGCTCGTCCTTCACGGGGCCGTCGTTCTCGTCGTCGTGAAAGCCCTCGGTATCGAGGCACTTCACTTCGCCGCGGCTGCTGACGTACCAAAGCCGGTCGCCTTCGACCAAGGGCGAGGCGCAGATGCCCATCAGCGGCCAATCGTGAACGCGGCCGGTGTGCAGTTTTTCGCTGCTATCTTGCCAGAGAAATTTGCCGTCTTTTTCGTCAAAGGCCAACAGTACGCCCAGATCGACTTCGGCCGGATAACGTTTCAGATAGGCGGCGCCGTTGTTGGTGCCGACAAACACTTTGCCGTTGGCGACGATCGCATTGCCATACGTTTGCGAACCGAGCGGCACGCCCCATTTGATGTTCTTCGCGGTCTCTTTTTTCCACTTGCCGCTGGTATCGTCGAACTCGCCGACTTCCCACTCCGTGGCAATGTTCTTGGCGTCGGTCACGTTGTTGCGCAGCGACGAGCGGGCCCATTGGTTGTGGTCGTCGGGCCGGTTCTTGGCGTTGGCAATTTTAGCCGCATCGTCGACGGATGATTGGGCGGTGATCGAGGTATCGAGCTTGGCCGCGCCGGCGTCGGTGCCGATGACTGCCTTGGCGTCGTTATTGATCGGCAGTTCGGTTAGTTCGGGCTTGGTCGCGGTCGGTTGATCAACGTCCGGCTTAGCCGCTTTGTCGATCTTATCGGTGTTGGTTCTGTCGGCAGCGGTTTTGTCTGCGGGGGTTTTATCGTTGCCGGTTTTATCGGCAGTGCCCGGTTTGAGCGAGACATCGACCGCAGCGTTTTTGTCTTTTACTTCGGTGTCGATAGTCGACTGAGGAGCGTCGGTTCCGTTCGATTTCACTGCGTTTGTCGTCGCACTGTTCGAATCAGCCGCGTTCGACTTTGCCGTATTGCCGCTCGGCCGAGTGTCGCTCGGCCGATTGACATTGGATTGTGCCTTGGGCCGAGAATCGTTGCAACCGGAGGCAATCCAAGGTGCCAAGGCAATGGCTGCGAGTAACGCAAAGCGAGATCGAAGCATGAAAACAGACTCCATTATTGGATAATTGAATGTGATTTGTAGAACGAAATTCATACTGCTGCTATCTCGCATTCATAAATTGAACAGGAGATAACGGAGGGAACGGAGTTTGTGATTGTCTTCACCTGTGATTGAGTATCAAACGTCCCAGAAGTAAACGTGGATAGAGAAGGATGCTTTGCACACCGCTCCGTTACCTCTGTTTCCTCCTGTTCATTCACTGGTCTTAGTTTGATGTTGAGGTCTCTACTTCGCGCTGACATTCTTGGTATCGTTCGGCGTGACGGAAATATTGTCGATGAAAATCTCGGCTTTCGTGGCGTTGCCGAACAACCCAGGGCTGCCGTTGACGTTGGCCATTTCGTCGGTGGCTTCGATCGTCCAGGCTTCCGGTTCTTTCGAATCGCGCGGCCAGACTTTACCTTTCAGCACGGCTTTGTTCCCTTCAACACCCGCGCTAAATTTGACCGTGTACCAGATATCGCTCTTCCATTCGAACGGCAGGTCTTGCTTGAAGCTGGTGGCTACTTGACCGGTCCAACTGCGAATTTGCAATTGTTGGCTGTCCCCCATCATGTCGATGGTGTAGCGCTGAGCGATCAGGCCCATGTCGGGCAGGTTGCCGCCGGGCGCGGCTTTGAGATCGGCCTGGATCGTGTAGTCGTGCAGATCGGTGTGACCCATCCAGCTTTGACTGCGGGTTCCCTTGGGAATGTAGGTCACCTTTACCATGGCACGCTCGCCGTTCACATCGCGCACCTTGTGGCGATAACGCGCGCCGACCCAAGTGATGGGGGGTTCGCCTTCGTCGATACCAGACTTTGATTTTGTGGCGAGCTTGATGTCATTGAAGTCGAACTTCCAGGGCAGCGGCGGCACAATGCGAATCCGCGCTTGACCGGCCAGTTCGCCCACTTTGGCGGTTACGATGGTGGCAGTATGTGCGTTGCCGGCCGGCGCGGTGAACTCACCCGACTTGCCGATTTCGCCCGGCCCGTCGAGCGTAAAACTGCCGTCGGTTTCTTTGAGGAACTGTCCGCGATCGTTGAACAAACGAACTTTGAAGGCGTGCTTCTCGCCCGGTTTCATCAGTAGTTCCGTCGGAACCACTTGCACCCAGGCGGGTTTATCGTCGGCACCGACCGGTTTTTCGACGGGCTGTTTTGGCAGCTCGGCAGCGGCGGGTTTTTGATCTTTCGTGCCCAGACAGTACAGATTGTTCGGTGTCGAAAGATATACACGGCCGTGTGAAACGACGGGCGAACCGATGATGATGTCGCCCGCGTCGAGACGGCCCTTGTGCAAGAATTTGACGCCCGCGGCCGTGGGCTCCATGACATGAAAGGCACCGGTCGACATGGCGTAAA